>CAMZEQ010000078.1 GCA_947305835.1 uncultured Alphaproteobacteria bacterium
GTTTCGGCAGTACTGGCAGCACCAGAAGCATCATAAGCGCTAGCATCGGTATAAGCAGCCGAACCTAAACCTTCCACACTACCAATTACATTGCCATTACCAATGGCTGTTCCGTTTGAAACAACGTCCCCATTATTAGCGGCCACAACGCCACTTGTTGTAAATGTTAATACGACAAATAATCCCATTAATATGGCACGATACATTTTGCTTAATTCACGCAACGCTGTTCTGGATAATTTTAACATGAAAATCCCCTTTCGTATGTTACAGTATGACCCCAGTTTAGCAATCTCCAAAAGAATGTCAAGCGTTTTTTTTGATTTTTTTAAAAAAAGTTTTTGTGTGTTATTTTTTTGACATTTTTAAAGACAAATACAGCTTGAATAAAAATTTTTCTTGCATTTTATTTTATTTTTTGATATACTGTGTGCGTTCGCTTCATGGTGAGGCGGATAATTCACATGCGGGAAGGTCCGCCTGTTCGTGTTGGATGGGTTTAAGGATTTCCAGTGTAACAAATAAGTTATGCTTGTCCCGCAGAGGTTTAACTGGAAAAAGAAAGGATTAAAAATGTCTCTTCCAACTATTAGTATGCGTCAGCTGATTGAAGCTGGTGTTCATTTTGGTCATCATGTGCGTCGCTGGAATCCGAAAATGGCGCCTTTTATCTATGGAGTGCGTGATAATGTGCACATCATGGATTTGGGGCAAACAGTGCCGAATTTATATCGTGCAATGGAAGCCGTGCGTGATGTCGCCGCAAAGGGTGGTAAAATTTTATTTGTTGCCACAAAAGCTCAAGCCGGTCAAGTTGTGGCTGAGGCCGCTGTTCGTTGCGGGCAGTATTATGTCAATAAACGCTGGTTGGGTGGTATGTTGACCAACTGGAAAACAATTTCTGCCAGCATTAAGCGTTTGAAGGAAATTGATGCCCGTATGGAAAAAGATGGTTTTGCGGGTTTGACCAAAAAGGAAAAGCTCAATATTGAACGTGAACGTGAAAAGTTAAATGCTTCTTTGGGTGGTATTCGTGATATGAATGGCCGTCCTGACTTGGTCTTTATTATTGACTTGGTTAAGGAAGATTTGGCAGCTGCAGAAGCCAAAAAGTTGGGTATTCCCGTGATTGCAATTTGCGATTCTAACGCTAATCCTGACGGCATTATGTATCCGATTCCGGGTAACGATGACGCCAGCAAAGCGATTCGTTTATATTGTGATTTGATCAGTGGCGCTGTTTTGGACGGTATCCAAGCTGAATTACAAGCGGCCGGTGTGGATGTCGGTGCAGCAGTGGAAGCTCCCGCTGAAGAAGTGAAGGCATAAGAACAGAAAGCCGGTTTAAATGAAAGAATCTGAGATTCAGCGTATTTTATCGGCTCCTTTGGTTTTTGTTCAGCCAACCTCTGAACAAAAGCAGAAGGAATTGTTCCCTGATAAAAATGATGGATGGTTCTATTCTTTCGGACTGGCTTCGGGACAGGAATTTGTGGGGCATCTCCCTGAAAAGGATAGGGTTTTTACCTTTCGCCCCGCAAAAAATCTGATTCCTGATTTAATGGAAATCGAATGGATAAAAAAGTCTGAAATTGATGATTTGGGCTATAATACTATTTGTTATACAGCTGAAGGACCTTCAGAGGACGATAAAAAACTGTATGAAAAGGTTTTGTCGCCTGTCCCGGAAGATTCTTCTTTGCATCCCATAACAAAGATTGCTTTTAAGTATTATAAATACCATCCGATGTTGGAACGTTCTTTCCATTTGCAATGGGCGCATTGGGGGTGCAGAAAGGCAAAAGAAGAACTTTTAAAAGCTCATCAAAATTTGGATAAACTTTTAATCCGGCCTCAAAATGTTTCTGTGATTCAAAAGATAAGGAAAGAAAATGGTAAATCGTAAGGAAAACAAACTTCACGGCATTTTAAAATGCAATGTGGCTTCCGTTCGAATTGCTTCTCAAGAAGAGCGGGGAATTTTTTCCGATAAGAAAAAAGGCCTTTTTCGTACTTTTGAGCTGGTCAATGGCTTAAAATTTGTCGGGCATATTGATAGAGTCAAAAAGGAATTTTCCTTCAGGCCCTTACCTTCCGTTTTTGAAAAGACACTTGAGGAAGTGCATTATTATCCTTCGGATTATTACAAAGGGGCTATGTTTTCCCCGCCGATTTACATTTGTTCTGTCGCTGTTAAAGAGGGAACACCGGCGGCAGAACGTGAAATTTTTGAAGAAATATTTAATCCCAGTGATGATTTTTCAAATCCCGCATTGTTCAGAATCAGGTTTATTCACCATCCTTTGAGTATTAAGGCTTTGGAAATACTGGATCAGCTGACCCCCAAAAAATCGATGGTTCCGCATTGCGGCAGACTTTTTCAAAGGGGGATGTAGTGGATAAGGACAAGATCAGAAAGATTTTATCGGCTCCTGTCAGCTTTATTCGTCCTTCCAATGAAAAAGAACGTGTGCTCTTTCCTGATGAAAAAGAAGGATGGTTTTACACGTTTGGTTTGGCTTCCGGGCAACAATTTGTGGGTTTTATCCCGGATGATATTAATCCTCGGTTTCATTTCCGTCCGGTGCCGGAACATAATTTTTTGCCGGAACTGAGGGAAATCCAGTACGATTATAATGCCAAGATTTATTACGGGCCGGGTCCTATAGAAAGAAAGAATGTCCGTTGCTTGGTATCAGAAGGTGTTTCTTTACAAGATAAAGAATTTTATGATAAGTGCTCAGGTGCAAAAGAATCCCAAGATCCTGCCGGTTATATTCCTGTTAGTGATGAACAGAAAAAACAATTCTTTGCTCCTTTTCATTCGCATCAGTTGTATGAAAAGGCAGTTGCCGTAAAAGATTGTTTGGTTGATCAAAGGGAAGCTCAACACGCGATTTCTGTGGCGGAAAAAACAATGAATTATAATAAAAATAAATTGATGTGTGCACAAACAGAATTGAATAAAATTTTAACCCATCAAGAAACAAATCAACAAATTCAACAAAAACTCAATGAAAGGAGACAAAATGGTTGAAATTACAGCAAAATTAGTCGGTGAGCTACGTGAAAAAACCGGCGTTGGTATGATGGAATGCAAAAAGGCTTTGGTTGCCTGTGAAGGTGATTTGGAAAAAGCCATTGACTTTTTGCGTAAAAAGGGTGTATCTGTGGCCGAAAAGAAAGCCGGTCGTGTGGCCAATCAAGGATTGGTCGGATTGGTTGTTAAGGCTAATAAAGGCGCTGTGGTGGAATTGAATTCCGAAACAGACTTTGTGGCGAAGAATACAGATTTTCAAGCCTTTTTAAAACAAGTTGTGGATTTGGCTTTGGATAACGGTAAAGATATTGAAACTTTGAAGGCTGCCCAATTGAACGGTAAATCTGTTCAAGACAATTTGGTGGATTTGATTGCCAAAATCGGTGAAAATATGTCTTTGCGTCGTGTGGCGGTGGTGGAAGGTGAAACGGTTGTGCCGTATATCCATACAATGACCGCTGAAGGAATGGGTAAAATTGGTGTATTGGTGGCTTTGACCGGTGCCGATGCGGCTGATGTCGGTAAAAAAATTGCAATGCATATTGCGGCTTCTGCACCAAAATTTTTGTCTGTTGAGGATGTAGATGCTGATACCGCAGCTCATGAAAAAGGTATTTATGCCGAACAGGCTCGTGCCAGCGGTAAACCGGAAGCTATTATTGAAAAAATGGTTGAAGGTCGTATGCGTAAATTTTATGAAGAAACTGTTTTATTGGA
>CAMZEQ010000079.1 GCA_947305835.1 uncultured Alphaproteobacteria bacterium
GGCTGGGTGCCGGGAACAATCCGGCAAAGGCTGAAAGTGAGGCGGAAAAGAAAATTACTGAGATACGCGGATTGCTGGCGGACAGTCCGAAGGTGCTGTTCGTCGTCTCCTGCATGGGCGGGGGCTTTGGCACCGGTGCGGCTCCAGTCATAGCCCGCGAATCGCGGAAGATGGGCATAACCACCGTCGGCATTGCGACCATGCCGTTTGATTTCGAGGGGGAGCATAAGCGGGAACAGGCTTTCGCAGGCGTGCGGAATATATCGAAGCAGACGGACGCGCTTTTCCTCTTCAACAACCAGTTCATTCTCCGTAACTACAAATATCTGACTGTCAACAAGGCATTTTCTAAGGCCGACGAGCTGATGGGCGGGGTCACGGAAAACCTTATCGGGTTCATGACATCGTTCAAAGGTGCGCCACGGAACGAGCCGGGCTTGAAGGCGTTTTTCAGAAGGTTGTTCGGACGGTAGGGGTGTGGTGAATTTTATGCAATTTTGGAATCCGATGGCAAAATTACATAAAATTTGGATACGGAAATGGCTTTGCGGAAAATATTCTGCAATTCCCCAGACATCTCTGACTTCACCGAAGCGGACAGGATGTATGTCCAGCTATTTTGCCGCAATTGCACCAAAAGCACCGTTTCCGGCAAAATAAGTCCAGCTATTTTGCCGCAATTGCACTAAAAACACCATTTCCGGCAAAATAAGGGGAAGGATAATAAATAACTTTTTCGAAAGTTTTAACAATTTTTAACATAAAATCACCTTGCGTTCTCACCGAAATGTTGTACCTTTGCAGAAAATTTTAAAACATTGGTGATTATGGAAACATTAAAGGAAAAATTGACAAATCCATTTGATGGATTAAATGGGGATCCGCGTGAATTTCAAAAGAAGTGCGCAGAAATTGCGGAGGATTTGTTTAAAAACTACTGCATTGAATGTGATGCAATTAGGTATTATTTTGCAGAAATAGAGTTTTATTATTATGATAAAAAGGACTTTAAAGATGAGTGGAACATTGTTACTTATGCAAGAGATGGGTATGATGCTGGATCACTATTCTATCATCTGAGCGGAGTTGACATTTGTTTTAATAGCAAATATGCCGAAAATCGTTTTGGCGGAATACTTATTAGATCCTTGAAAACCATAGAAGATAAACTTATTACAGGCCCATTGAATTGCAAGGATGCATTACTTAATTCTTGTAAAGGACATTGTATGCCTAGATTAATAAAGTGTGAAACTAAAAATGCAATGCCTCCCTTGGCAACAAAACGATTGCTTGGAGAGACAGCTATGTTAGATAATGTTGATGAGGATTATAACCTGTGTTTTTATGACGGAAGCATTGTAGATTGGAATACCATAAGGAATTGGTATGACAAAAGAAAGGGAGAGGTAAAAGAAGTTATAAAAAAATACTCAATTGAGAGAAATACACCAGATAAGGTATAATAAATGATGAAAAATATCATTGACGACTCCCTCACCAACACCGTCTATTTCTCCGGCCTGTTGCCGAAGAAATGCCCGCAACTGAACGCGCAAATCACGGAGGCGTTGCGGAACCACGGCATTCCGTACAGCTATCTTTCTGAAACTAAAGACATCTGGTGCCGCGACTTTATGCCCATACAGGTTGAAGAAGAGCGTTTGGTGTTTTACAAATATACACCAGATTATCTGCAAGATACGGCTTATCATCGTCGTCTTCAAACCGACCCCGAAAAGGTGTTCCTTGCGGAAGAAAACCATTTTGGCGGTATGCTCAAATTCCGCAAAGACATTGACCTCGTTCTTGACGGCGGCAATGTGGTGAAATGTGGTGACACAGTTGTGATGACGGATAAGATCTTTGTTGAAAACAGGGACAAAACCCAAGCCGAGGTGGAGCGCATCCTCTGCGACGCCTTCCAGTGCGACATCCTGTTCTTGCCGTGGGACGGTGAAAGGTATGGCCATAGCGATGGCATTGTACACTATGTTGGCGAAGGGAAAATCCTGCTGACAAACTATCAGGATTTTTCACGGCATTATTACTACCGTTTCCGAAAGGTTTTGGATAAAAAGTTTGAAGTCATTACGTTGAAATACAAAGTTAAACGACATCGGGAGCGAAGTTGGTGCTACATCAATTTCCTGCAGGTCGGAAAGTTGGTTCTTGTGCCGCAACTGGGGACAGAGGAGGACTGTCAGGCATTGGAGCAAATCGAAAAAGCTTTGCCATGTTGCGATGTCGTAGGCATTTTTGCTCTTGAAGCCGTCAGAAAAGGTGGCGCATTGAACTGCATTTCGTGGAACATTAAATTGTAGAATCATGAAAAGCACAAAAAGCAAGAAGAATCCATATTCGGAAATGACAGTCAAAGAGCTGAAAGTGTTGGCCGAACAAAGCGATGCGGAGGCACAATTCTATCTTGGTGTTTGTTACGAAAGGGGAGAAGGTGTTAGAAAGAACTACAAAAAGGCTGCTGAGTGGTACACCAAAGCGACGGAGCAAGGGGATCCGGAAGCGATAAAAGGACTTGAGAAGTTGGAAAAAAATGTTAATGGTGATAAGACTAAAACAAAAATATCCGAAAATGAGAGTGATCGCCTGTCTAAAGTGGAAATGATAAAAGAAAAGATAGACAAGATTTTTATCAAAAACGGCTTAGAACCCCCAGTATGGAGAAATGGAGAAGGTTATTTGGTTTATTTTCCCAAGCGAAAAAAGAAATAGTAAACATAAGTGTTTTCACTACCGTCCCGTTAAAGTGGACTAAACGGTCTTTGAAATAATCGAAATACAGTCTTTTATAAACACTAAATTAAACGATGTCATAGAACAATTTTGTCCCCTTTTTTCGGGGTTGTTTTATTAATATTTAACTCGTCCCTATTTTAACGGGATGCTAATGAAAATAATAAGTATTATGGAAGACACAAAGAAAAAGCCATATTCAGAAATGACAATAGAAGAATTGAAGGTGTTGGCCAAGAAAGGTGATGCAAAAGCACAAAATAAATTAGGCGTGTGTTATGCGAAAGGCAAAGGAGTTAGGAAAAACCTTAAGAAAGCAATGGAATGGTACACAAAGGCGGCGGAACAAGGGGAAATGGGAGCACAGTTCAACCTTGCTGCTTGTTATTACCGAGGTGACGGCGTGGAACAGGATTATGTGAAGGCTTTGGAGTGGTACCATAAGGCCGCAGAGCAGGGTGATTCGTGGTCGCAAAACGATATTGCAGCCTGCTATTATAATGGATTTGGCGTTGAAAAAGATTTGAAAAAAGCCGCGGAATTGTGGACAAAATCTGCCGAGCAGGGATATTCGGTTGCTCAAAACAATCTTGCCCTGTGTTATCTGTTTGGGGAAGGCGTTAGAAAGAATTATAAAAAAGCTTTTGATTGGTTTATAAAGGCCGCTGAACAGGGAAATCTGGAAGCACAACATAATCTGGCTCTTTGTTATGAACAAGGAGATGGGGTTAAAAAGAACTATCAAAAGGCGTTTGAGTTGTTTGCCAAAGCAGCCGAACAGGGTATGGCGTGTTCCCAATTCAGACTTGCCAAGTGTTATAGAAAGGGAAGGGGTGTGGAACGAAACCATGAAAAAGCCGCCGAATGGTTCCAAAAAGCTGCGGAACAAGGACACAGGCTAGCGCAATTTTATCTTGGCGTGTGCTTTGAATTTGGGAAAGGCGTTGAAAAGGATTATGAAA
>CAMZEQ010000080.1 GCA_947305835.1 uncultured Alphaproteobacteria bacterium
CAGTTATCAAAAATTTCTTTTCCTTCCAATTCTGTCAGTTCATGTGTTACCATTCAAATCATCCTCATTTTTGGTCGGTTGCGGCGGTTGAAACATCGCACCGGACGGGGGAAGAAAGAGTGGGCTTCCTTGATTATTCGGGGATGGTTCGTTTTGGCTAAGCTGTCCTTGAAAGGATTCAAAAGAAGGTTGTTGAATATTGTTTGGTTGTTCCCAAGCCTGTTCTTCTTTCGGATCTTCATGCTGCTGATCTTCCGGTTTTTGCAATTGATTTTCCGGCGCACGTCTTTCCACAATCCAATGAGGTACATAGGGCGCTGTGGGAATTTGTGTCTTTTTCAAAAAGCCTTTGTCCAAATAATATCGCGGTGCATCCGCCAAAATCGGATGTGACAAAAAGCCTTGGTACAAAACATATTGTTTAAGCATGTCCAGACTCAAAATATCCGAAGTACTTACCACATCAGACTTTTGTAATTGACGTGATACATTTTGTGAAAAATCAAACATTTTTGTTCCGCCTTCTTGCTTAGATGTACTTTTGACCTGAATTGTTTTTGAACCGATCATTTTTACAAAACGTTCAGCGGTTTGTTCGTTATTTTGGGATAAAATAACTTTTGCCGCTGTTGTGGAAATGATTGTTTCCAAATCATCTTTTCCGTATTGCCCCGAAATTTGTCCCAAGTCCTGTCCGATTAATAAATAGGCAACTTTTTGTCCGCGCCCGACAGCCGGACCGTTTTTGACACAATCCAGTTTAGGCATTTGGGGAAATTCATCCAACACGAATAAAACGGGATAGGGACCGCATTTTTGACCGTCATTACCCACATATCCCGGCGGATTTGCAATTAAAAATGAACTGACTAATTCGACAAAAATACCTGTAATAACATTTAATGCGCGTGCATCCACCTGGTTAATGGACAAATAAACCGAAATGGGTTTCATTTTACCATCCATCGGGTCGACCATACCGCGTAAATCACGGAAAGTCAAATCGCTGAATTTGGTCCGTTCGCGGACCGCGGCGTTTTTAAAAATACTGATCCCCGATAAAGCTGTAGATAAAATAGAACCGCGTTCTTTATCCGGCGTACTGGATAATTGATTTAATTCGGCAATTGCACGGCGCGCGTAAGCAAAACGATTGGATTCATTCACGGCGGCGTCCAATACATCCTTCATCGGATCCGCCATCATGGCCATTTGATCGCCTTCATCCGAACGACGTTTAATATCGGCGGCGACCTTCATTTGCATATCTGTCAGCCATTCCAAAATCATAGCGATACAAGGTTCATGTCCGTGCCAGTTTTCGGGTAATCCGTCCCAAGTACCGACAGGGGCATAATTATTCAAATTTAACTGACCTTTTTTCAATGCATCCAAAGCCAACATGGCGCTGTTATCGGACATATCCGCATAGTAGGTTGCCAGAATGTTGGCATCTTCTTGATCAAAGGAACCTTCAGATAATTTATTCACAAAATAATCGTTGGCCCTGGCGCGTTCACATTTGCTGGCAATAAAATGCAAAAATCCGCTCATGGCATTGCGCCCCGTTTTGGACCAGTGGGGATCCTGACCACCCTTTGGTTCTTCCACCAATACGGCAACCATAGAATCAATATACATATCCCGTGCCGGTCCCAGCGGTGGCAAGGCGGTCGGGGATAAAGGATTCCAGCTGGGATAATAAATGCCTTTATCCGGTTCGTCTTGGGCGCCCCAGTTAATAATAAAAACGGGTCCGATGCGTGCACGATAGCCTGAGGTTTGATAACATAATTCAGGTTTAACGTCATTCACAATAATACTCAAACGATCCGATTCAAAAATTGTGGGAATAACCACGCCGGCTGTTTTACCTGTGCCCGGCGGCGCAACGACTAAAGCGGATAACGTATTTGGCATTTTCAGCAAACGTCCCTTAAAACGTCCCAACACGCATACAAACCCATCGAACAACCCCATTTTTTTTATATCTGCATAGGTGGCCAAACGTCCGCTGCCAAAAACTGTGGACATATTCGAGTAAGGATTGGTAAATAAACCGACAAACACCGTGACCGGGAAAGCGATTAACGCCAAAAAAGGAAAATACCAAGCCAAAGAGTCTGTGCGCGTTCTGAATTGAAGCCAACCGCTGTAAGCTTGAACCATTTTTGTGGGATGCAAAAAACATTCTTTCCAAAAATTCCAAGCTATTCCCGGCAAAGAACGATCAAAGCCGCCGATTGCCCATTCCGTGATGGGAATCAGCAATAAAGAAAGAACCCATACAACGATAAACGCAAAAAAGACACTCAAAATAATACGAATAACATATTTATTCTGTTCTTTATATTGATCGTCTGCCATTTTATCTCTCCCCTTATGATAAAATTTGTTTTATTTTTTCTAAATCAGATTCTTGAACCGGTGTTTCGATTTTATTAAATACTTCGGAAAAAGTTTTTAATTGAACAGGTCCGCCCGATGCTGTTCGACAAACGGTAACACCTAAATCATTCCATGTTTTAACCATATCTTCCGCGTTGATTAAATTACCTCTGCGTTCGATTAAAATGGGACGTACTTTAAACGAAAGATCGGCTAGTTTTTGGATTAAATTTTTTGCCAAAATACCCAGGGTAAACACGGGGGAAGTACGATGATCCGTTTCGGAAAACCATAAAGGGTCTTCATCGTTAAATGCTTCTTCATCAGCCAACCAATCACCTGGCTCATCATCAAAAGACATCAGGGCAATTTGTCCCTGACAAATGGCTAAATTTAATTTTTGACCGTTTAAAATCATATCCGTTATATGTGTCCAATGATTTTTGTTCAAAATATCATCAATGTCTTCATCCACAGACTGATTTTGTGGTAATTGAATATCAGATAAGGGAATTTCTGCCATTTTTTGAAAATCAGGTCCCAAAGATTCCCAAGAGGACATATCCGGTGGTGTTGCAGGCGCCCCCTGAGGTTTTTCGGGCATATTTGAAAAATCGGGCTGCGGTTGCGCCATAAAGGGCATATCTGATGAAAAATCTCGTTCTTTTGAAATGGGGGCTGTGCGCATAGTCGGGCCGAAAGAAGGCATGGCCAAAGGGCGCTGAGCCGTAATTGGCGGTGCTTTCATTTTTTTGACTTCTTTTACAGTCACTTTTGTCGAAACCGGTACAGTATTTTTGGGGGATTTTTTAAAAACAGATGTTTTTCTGATTAACTTTTCCCACTTAATTTTATCGGCCCAATACCAAAGTATGAAATACAAGGGAAAAGATAGAATAAAGGAAAAAAGAAAAATCCAATCGCCTTTGCCTGAAATACGCCAACCTCTGTTAATTTCTTGAAATAAAAATGCCCAAGAATCCCATGAAAACAAGCCAAAACGCCAGTTAATATACAAAAAACCACGAAACCACCATCCAAAAAACAGCAGTCCTACGATAAAACCGACTAAAAAAGTTCGTTTCGGATTTCTCATCTTTATTCCTTATTCGGGGGTATTATACACGAAATAAAAACATTTGACCAGCAAAAAATGATATTTAATTTAAAATTATCGGAAGACTTGCCAATAAATGAAAAATAGATTATAATAACGCCCCTGATCG
>CAMZEQ010000081.1 GCA_947305835.1 uncultured Alphaproteobacteria bacterium
GTATCGGCATTGTTGGGGCTGGGTGTTTATGTATCTCCGTGGGGACAAAAGGCGAGTTATTGGGCTCAAAAAGGGTGGGGCTATGTTTTAAATCACGCTGAATGGCAGTTGGGATCACCCGCAGATGTGGTGGTTGTGGGACATAAGCGGACGTCTTTAGAGCTGATTTTTAAAACATTAAAAATGGTACCGCATCAACAAATGAACACTATTGATTTTGATGCCAAAAAGAACGATTTGGAAAGATTACCATGGGTGCGTCATGCAATTATCGAACGCAAGCTGCCCAATAAATTAAAAATTACAATTTTGGAAAAAACCCCCATCGCACGTTGGCAGAATCAAGGAGAATATGTTTTGTTGGATGAGGAAGGAAAAATCATTAATGACAAACGGTATCTGTCCGAAGATTTGATTTTGGTTGTGGGGCAGGATGCACCGGAGCATGTTGTTGAATTACTGTCTTTTTTGGATAAATTTCCGGATATAGGAACGCGGGTGCGTTCGGCAAAACGTGTTGAAAAACGGCGCTGGAATTTGCGATTGATGGATGCTGAAAAAGGATTAGAAATTTTGTTGCCACAGACAGATATTGTTCGGGCTTTGGCGCGATTGGATCGGCAAAATAAAAAAGATAAGATACTCAGAAAGGATGTGGCGTCTATTGACATGCGGTTGAATGATCGGATTATTTTGCATCCGCGTAAAATGGAAAAGAACAAAAAGGCAAAAAAATGAAAAAGCGCTTTCATAAAAAAACATATTTGAATTTATTGGACATCGGTTCGGGGAAAGTTGCCTGTATGGTGGTGCGCTTAACAGATAACCAAGCGCCGGTTGTAGTGGGTGCCGCTTGTGTTCCCAGTAGAGGAATTCAATCCGGGGCTATTTGGAATTTGGAAGAAGCAACCGCTTGTGTCGGAGAAGCAATTCATCAGGCTGAAATTAAGTCCGGTCAATCTATCGAATCCGTGATTGTAAATATCTCTTCAACTCAAATGCATTCCGTTCGAGTCTATCACGAGGTGGCGATTGCGCCCGGAAAGCCCATTTCTGCACAAGATGTCCAACATTTAGTGGATAATATTGTGGCGCAATATGTCCCGATCGGGGAAGAAATTTTACATGCATTTCCTTTGACGTATGTGGTGGATAAAGATCAAGCCAACAATGATCCGCGGGGTATTTTTGCTTCTACCTTAGGGGCTCATGTGCATATGGTGACAATACCGGAAACGCAAAATATGAATCTTTTAACTGTATTGGACCGGTGTCATGTCACGGTCCAAATGAAGGTGGCAACACCTTATGCTGCGGCTTTAGCCGTTTTGACGGATGCAGAAAAAGATGTTGGGGCAACTGTTGTGGATTTTGGTGCCGGAACGACTTCCTATGCTGTTTTTGTGGGGGGCTGTTTGATGCAATTGGGGATGATTCAAAGCGGGGGCAGTCAAATGACACGGGATATTGCCCAGAGGTTGAATACAAATATCCCCAATGCCGAAAGATTGAAGATTTTAAAGGGCGCAGCCTTTTTATCACCGCGTGATGAATTGGAACCCTTAATTGTTCCGGTTTTGGGTGAAGAAGAAACAACCCACAACACAAGTGTGCGTCGTTCCGATTTGATTGGCATCATTGTCCCTCATTTGGAAGGTATTTTGGAAAAATTAAAGGTAGAATTGGACAAAGATACTACTTTTATCGCTGTTGCCAAAAGGTTTGTTTTAACAGGCGGAGGTTCGGGATTGGCCGGGATTAAGGAAAAAACAATGGCTTTTCTCGGGGGAATTCCCCGTGTGGGGCATCCGAAAGAAATAAAAAACTTGCCAACCGAATACGATTCGTGTACATTTAGCTTATGTATCGGTTTGTTGATGTATGCGTTGAAGAAAAAACAGGACAAAGTTTTTGAACAATTTCAACCGTCTCAAACGCCCAAAGGTTTATTAGGAAAGGTAATAAAATGGATAAAACAGAATCTATCATAATTCAAAAAAGTGAACTGACAATCGGATTGGCAACGCCGCCGCCCAAGGTGCTTTTGACGCCTAATTTGGGTGTTATCGGTGTGGGGGGTGCCGGCGGAAATGCGGTGAATAATATGGTTCGAAGCGGCGTCAACGGCTGTGCTTTTTTTGTGGCCAACACAGATGCACAGGTTTTGGCCAGATCTTTGGTTGCCGATAAAATTCAACTGGGCGAAGAAATTACCAAGGGATTAGGCGCCGGTTCCAATCCGGATGTCGGTCGTCAGTCCGCTGAAGAATCAGCTGAAAAAATCAAAGACAGTATTAAAGATTTGCATTTATTGTTTTTAACAGCAGGAATGGGCGGGGGTACGGGGACCGGTGCGATTCCCGTGATTGCCAAGTATGCAAAAGAAATGGGGATTTTAACGGTAGCTGTTGTGTCTACCCCTTTTAATTTCGAAGGTAAACGCCGTATGGAAGTGGCACAAAAAGGTATTGAAGAACTGCAAAAAAATGTGGATACAATGATTATTGTTCCCAACCAAAATTTGTTCCGAATTGCGAAGCCCAATACTTCTTTGGCGGATGCTTTTAAAATGTCGGATGATGTTTTATGCCAAGGTGTGCGCAGCATTACGGATTTGGTTATGAATCCCGGAATGATCAACTTGGATTTTGCCGATGTCAGAACGGTTTTGACAACCATGGGGCGTGCCATGATGGGGACCGGTATTGCTTCGGGCGAAAACAGGGCCGAAAAAGCGGCGGATCAGGCACTCAGCAATCCTTTATTAGATGATTGTTCCATTCAGGGTGCCAAGAGTGTTTTAGTCAATATCACGGGCGGTTTGGATGTAGGGTTGGATGAAGTGGATTCAATCATGCAAAAAATTGTCGGCCAAGCTGATGAAAATGCTATGGTTAAAATGGGCTCTTCCGTTAATGAAGCTTTGGCCGGGTCAATCCAGGTGTCTATTGTGGCAACGGGTTTGGGAAAGCCCGTCGCCAAGCCTTTGTCGCCGGTACCGCAGCAAAATGTAGTGCCTCCTTTGCCGCCGCAAGCACCTTCACTTACGTTGGAAACAACGACTATTCAGATGACAACTACAGAAACATCGCCGGCCCCATCTGTTGTTGAAGAGCCCAATTTAATCCCAACCGAAAATATGAGCTTTACACCCATTATGGAACAAAGCTATCGTTCCAATCCGAAAGATTTACAGCAGGAAGTACCGGCAGATTCGGTTAATGTTCAAAATAATTTATTTAACGATGTCCCGCCAATTATTCCGCCGGTAACTCCTGTTCGAAAAAAAGCGGGCGTAACAACGAATATTGATGTTCAGAATACAAAGACAATGGCGAATGTGAAATCAGCACGTCCCAGTATCATTGATTTGTTATTCCAAGGAAAAAAGACAAAAACAGAAACCAAACGCGAGGCGGTTAAAACGGTTTCTGCGGACGATTCTGAAGAAAGTATTCCGGCTTTCTGTGTGCGGCGGTAGGTTTGGGGGATTCGGTCATTGGTACCCAAGTTTTTGGGGAGGTTGATGAATGGTGGCTTGGCTGTTTTTGGCGGTGCTGGGGGG
>CAMZEQ010000082.1 GCA_947305835.1 uncultured Alphaproteobacteria bacterium
TCCGACTATATTCGCGATTATGATGTGTTTAAAAGGGGCGTGGGCTGATGCAAACACTCGATCTGCAGGATTTTATCTTTCACCAAAATCCCTCTCGGATGGATTTAATGAATTATCAGGCGAAATCCGGAAAAAAATTTCGTATAACGGTCTATCGGAATCATTCTTTCGAAATGGTGGCGCATACGATGGCTGCTTATTTGGATTATGCGGGCTTTCAGGTCGAGTTCACGTATTCGGATTACGATGATTCCCTCAGTTTTTTGGGATTGGATACTGCTGCGGATTTGTTGATTTTATGGATAGACTTGTCCAGATATCAGAATAGTGATTTAAAAACGTTTATTCAAACCCGCTTGACCTACCTAAAAACAATTTACGACAAACCGATTTTGTTTGTGCCGTTTGGGGCGGACTTTCATCTTTCGGACAGCCGGATTGTAACCTATGATTTGACCCCGATACAGGCACAATTGCAAGACAAATATATTGACAAGCGGTTAGAGCCGTTTTCCGGCACGTTGATGAGTCCAGCAGCTTCGATGCAGTGCTCGAAAGATTTGGGTCTGAACTACATTCCGGCATTGTTGATGCCGCTGTTAAAGGGAATTGTGATTGATTTAGACAACACGATTTACCAAGGCGTTTTGGGAGAGGACGGTATTGACGGCATTGTTCTGACAAAAGGGTATTTGCGGTTGCAACAAAAATTAAAAGAGTTATCTCAAAAAGGATTCTTTTTGTGCGTTGCCTCTAAGAATGATGAGGCAGATGTGCAGGCCTTATTCGAACAGAGAAAAGATTTTCCGCTGCGTTTGAGTGACTTTTCAAAAATCTGTGCGCATTGGGGCTCAAAAGCGGATTCCGTTACACAAATTTGTCAATTTTTAAATATCCACGAGGACAGTCTTGTGTTTATTGATGATAATCGGGGCGAGTTGCTTTCGGTGAAACAGGCTCATCCGGCGATACACCTGATTTATGCCGAAAATGACGCCTTCAAAACGGCGGAGGTCTTATCCAATTACCCGAGGCTGTTAAAATTGGGCATTCAAAACGAGGATCGGTTGCGGCGAAATGATACCAAGGCAAACGAGGAACGGCACCAGTTGCAACAAACCTTGTCGAAAGAAGAGTATATCAAAGATTTAAAAATGGCCTTGACATTTGACAGCGATAATCCGAAGCATATGAACAGGGTTGCCGAACTGTCAAATAAAACAAATCAGTTTATCTTTAACTACAAAAGATATTCGGTATCGGAAGTGGAAGCCTTGACGCGGGATGCGGGAGCAACGGTCGTGGCGGTTTCGTTAAAGGACCGATTGTCCGACAGCGGAATTATCGGCGTTGTCGTGTTAAAGAAAACGGAACAGGGTGCCATGTTGGAAGAATGTTTTGTCAGTTGTCGGGCGCTGGGTCGCGGTATTGATGAGGCTATTGTGTTGGGCGCTATCGAGCAGGGGATGAATAACCTGAATGCGCGGGCGTTAAAAATTCAATTTCGGGCGGGTGAGCGAAATACGCCGGCCTTAAAGTTTATTGAGGCATATTTGAAACCGAATACAACCGCTTATGCCGAATTTGATTATCAAATCAATCATGAAAAACACTTGATTATAACCATAAAGAGAGGAGAAACACATGCAAGATAAAATTTTATCCGTTATTTCCGGTGTCACCAAAATATCCGAACAAGACTTGAAGTCCGGTTTGGATGTTCCGAATTTGTGGGATTCTTTTTCTCATATCGAATTGATTGTGAACTTGGAAGGCACGTTCGATGTTTCCTTTGACCAAAGTGAAATTGCTGCCATGAAGACGCCGCAAAAAGTCATTGATGCGGTTATGAAAAAGGTGGGGACATGAAGCATTCTTTTAAAAAGGCAGGGTTTGCTTACGCGCTGCGTCCGGTCGAGTTGACGGATGCTCAGTTTATTATTGATACCCGATTGGAGGATGCCGAGCGCAATCGGTTTATTCATAAAATCAGCACGGATGTGTCGGCACAGGAGCAATGGATACGTGATTATTTTTCTCGGGCGGGCGATTATTACTTTGTTGTGGAAAATGTGCTGACCGGCCGACCGGAAGGCTTGATTGCGGTGTATGACATTCAAGAGAACAAAGGCGAATGGGGGCGTTGGGTTATACAACAGGGTTCTTTGGCCGCGATTGAAAGTCTGGATTTATTGTGTCAGGTCGCGTTTGATGAATTGGAATTGGATGAAATTTACTCCCGAACGGTTGAAGACAATACGCCCGTTGTTTCTTTCCACAATTCCGCCAAGGAAAAGTATCGCGGCATTATTCCGGCGGCTTTCCAAATCGAAGGGGTTACCTATAATGCCGTGGAACACTATATTCCGCGGGATTATTATCACGGTCAGTTGATGTTCGATTTTCAACAGAAAGCGCAGCTGATTTTTAATCGCCAATTAAAAATGTTGTTGGGGGATTTTAAATTTCATCATATCGGATACGCGTGTTCGGACTTCGATAAAGAAATGCAGGCCTTTAAATTATTGGGCTACCGTCAAAAAGATGCCGACTTTACAGATGAAACACAGGGGATTGTGGGGCGCTTTTTGGTGGCGGGCAATCAACCGGAAGTCGAGTTGTTGAAGAACAGTGAAGGCTCGCATACGTTGGATTATTGGCTGAATAATAAAATTAAAGTTTATCACTTTGCTTATACGGTCAAGGACTTTGACAAAGCGCTTAAGAATCTGACGGCGCGGCGGTGTAAGGTGGTAAAAGAGGCGGCTGTTTCGACCTATTTCGGGAAACGTATTTGTTTTCTGGTTATGCCGAATTTATGGATGATTGAGTTGATAGAGGTGTAACATGGCGAATGATCAAAAATATGCAGATGTGCGAAAACAAGCCGATAAATTGATAGCCGAAGGATATAAAAACTTTGTGTTCTTTCAACCTGCTTATAATATCGGCGGCGGACCTTTTATAGAAGCACAAATGGCCGAATACATCAGTGAGCACACGGATTTAAATGTTTATTTTTGTGATTATGAAAACGGATACGGTGCGTTTTTGGTTGAGAAAATGCCAAAGGTCAACTTATTGAAATATAATGAAAAATCAGATGTGTTCCCGTTGCAGGAAAAAAGTGTTGTTTTGACCAATTCGAAACGGGCTATCCTGCTGAAGAAAATGCATCCGGAAAATAAACTTTTGTTTTGGCATTATGAAACCATTCCTTGCGGATGGCATGTCGTTTTTTTGAATAACGAGCAAAAGAAATACCTAAATTTATTAAAACAGAACAAGGCGGTTATTTATCATGATTGGTCCAGTCGGGATACCATCGGCAAAGAATACGGTGTCGCATTTGATAACAAGGATTACTTTTATATCACATTGAAAGAAAAAGAGCAAAAGGCGCCGCAAAAACTAATCAGTAACGATGAAATCAATGTCGGGTGGTTATCCAGATTAGCACCGGATAAAATATGCAGTTTATACTATTTAATTGATAATGTTGCCGCATATGCTACGGATAAGAAGAAAAATTTGCATATTATCG
>CAMZEQ010000083.1 GCA_947305835.1 uncultured Alphaproteobacteria bacterium
GATATGAAGTATGTTGAAGAAGCAAGCTTGATTAAGTTTGACTTTTTGGGACTGAAAACGCTGACGACCATCAAAAAAGCCATAGAGCTCATCAATAAACGGGGCATAGAAGTGGATATTGATCATATTCCTTTGGATGATGAAGAAACCTTTAAGCTCTTGCGTGCGGCCGATACCACGGGTGTGTTCCAGTTGGAATCGACGGGGATGAAAAAAATCCTGCACGATATGCAACCCGATAAAATTGAAGATATTGTGGCTTTGGTATCGCTTTATCGCCCGGGGCCAATGGATTCAATTCCTACCTATATTGCGGTTAAAAAAGGTCTTGAAAAACCCGATTATATGCATCCGATGCTGGAACCGATTTTAAAGGAAACTTATGGCATTATGATTTATCAGGAACAGGTGATGCAGATTTCGCGTGTGATGGCGGACTTTACCTTGGGTGGGGCGGACTTATTGCGTCGAATCATGGGCAAGAAAAAAGCCGAACTTTTGCCTCCCGAACGTGTGAAATTTATTAATGGGGCAAAAGCAAAGGGTGTAGATGAAAAAGTGGCAGAAAAAGTCTTTGACAAAATGGCCAAGTTCGCGGAATATGGTTTTAACAAAGCCCATGCAGCAGCCTATGCTTTTATTGCTTATCAAACAGCCTATTTAAAAGCACATTTCCCAGCGGAATTTATGGCCGCCACCATGACCTTGGATAAAATCAATACGGATAAATTGGCGATTTTTAAAGACGATATTTTGGCACATAACATTAAAGTTTTATCACCTGATATCAATTTGTCAGAAGTGGATTTCACGGTTGAAAATGGCGCCGTTCGCTATGCCCTCTCTGCTGTAAAAAATGTGGGCGAAGGCGGTATGCAACAGGTGGTGGCGGAACGCACCAAAAACGGCCCCTTTAAATCGCTTCAAGATTTTGTATCGCGCGTGGACGTGTCAGCGCTTAATAAACGATATGTTGAAAATTTGGCCAAAGCGGGTGCCTTTGAATGTGTAGAAAAAAATCGAGCGCTGGTCTTTAATAATGTTGAAAATTTGGTATCGTATGCATCTCAGGCAACGGTCGCGCGCAACAGCTCTCAAATGGGCTTGTTTGGAACGGATATATCTGCGAATGCTTTGAAAATGACGCGTTGCAACGAATGGCCGCAAATGGAAAAATTGGAACATGAAAAAGAGGCTTTAGGTTTTTATCTGTCGGCACACCCGCTGGATTCTTTCGGACCTGTTTTGGAACGTTTGAGGGCAGTAGATTTTTCAGAAATTGCCCCCATGGTAAAATTGAGCGGTGCTGTGCGCGCCAAAATTGCGGCTATTATTTCAGATGTGCGTGAACGCATCAGCCAAAAAGGCAATCGTTTTGCATTTATTACCGGTTCGGATAAATCCGGTGGTTTTGATATGGTGTGTTTTTCGGATGTATTGACAGCAAATCGGGATAAATTAAAATCAGGCCAACCACTTCTATTGACTGTGAACGCTTCGTGCAAAGAAGGGGAAGAAGAAGTGCGCGTGAATTTGGTTGAAGTGGAATATCTGTCTGATGTGATGGCAAATACAGCCACCACATTGATTGTACGTTTGGAAAAAACAGAAGCCGTAAATGAAATCAAGAAGGTATTGGAAAAAGTACCGGCCGGAAAAAGTAAAATTTTCTTAATTCTAAAAACGAACGAATACAATGTGGAATTTGAATTAGCGACCCATTATACAATTACACCTGATGTGATGGATAATCTTACACGCATTTTGGGCGTCACAGAAGTCAAACAAGCTTAATTGTTATAATAACCGCTCCATCCAACTTGGATGCCAATAAAAAGCTTGCAACTCTTTTTAAAAAAAGCTATAAGAAAAACATGTTTGAAGAATTGGAAAAAATTAAATCAGAATGTCAAAATTGTATGCGTTGTCCTTTGGGAAAGACGCGTACTAAAGTTGTCTTTTCTGCCGGTATCCCGAATTCAGATATTGTATTGATAGGTGAAGCCCCCGGCTGTAATGAGGACGTGACAGGGGAACCCTTTGTGGGACGTGCCGGGCAATTATTGGATAAGATTTTGGCCAGTGTCGGTTTTGATCGTACCAAAAACATTTATATTTGTAACACGATCAAGTGTCGTCCGCCGGATAATCGAGATCCTTTACCCGAAGAAAAATTGGCTTGCCGTAATTATTTAGACAGACAATTGGCTTGTTTGAAGCCGAAAATTATCTTGTTGTGCGGCAAGGTTGCTTTGACCAGCTTTTTGGACACCAAAGAAGGGATTACCAAGTTGCGTGGTCGTTGGTTTGACGGGCCGATGGGGGCTAAGATGATGCCGATTTTCCACCCCTCATACTTATTGCGTAATCCTTCACATAAAGAAGGTTCACCCAAATGGCTGATGTGGCAGGATATGAAGGAAATAAAACGCGTTTATGATTCGTTGAGAACGGATTCTCCGTAAAAATGCAAAACATCCGTTAAACGGGGTAATTTGACAATCGGTTCATAGGTATATCTGTCCAAAATATGATACTCTTTTAAATCGCCCCGATAGACGATCAATTCTTCCAATGCACGCCCGATAATAAGCGCTTTGGCAAAAATCATTTTTAATGAATTTTCTTCTTGATAAGCCAAAAGGGTCGGTTGTGCGAAAACAGAATCACGACGTTCATGTTCTTTGATGGCAAACAATTCTAATCCGTTCCAAGAAAGTCCGTCCGTCAATCTTAAAAATTGAATATAATCAGCCGGAATTTGAATCCACCCTTTTTTGACCAATGTAATAGAAGTGCGCTGAATATCCATCATTTCGGCAGGGGCGAAGACTTGAGCATAATTTTGATAGAGCGCATTGAGGATGGTTTGAATACTCATTATCTTCCCCCCGTTTTGATGGCAATTTGTTGTAAATTTGCGCTGGTGAGACCTGCGGTTGCACTGCGATCTGATTTCTTTTTGCCGCCGGATCCGGTCATTTCACCGTTGGGGATATAAACCTTACCTAAAGGAATCGGAATATAAAGCGTTTTGGGATGGCCCAACCCCGCCGAACTGATCATTTGTTTGTTGATATAATTATGAATTAATTCATGAAAAGGATGACATTGAATCAAAACCAGGTTATCCAAGGCCATCTTGCCCCCGTAAAGCAAGGGATATTTTAAATGAATGGTCCAATTGGACGGTAAATACCCTTTGGATAAATAAAAGATACTTTCTTCTGACAGATCAGCGCTGCGCAAATCATTGATATAAAGATTAACCAACTCTTTCAAAAAGGCTCTTTTTAATAACTTGAATTGTTGATAAAACTCTTGTTCGTTCAGGGTATAGGGTTGATAATGAGCACTCATCAAATCCATTCCACCAAAATTTTCATTTTGAAATAAATCAACCCAATAATCCTGTCCTTTTTCATCCGATTCCAAACCGGCCATTAAGTTGTCCAAAGCAGAATCGGATTCTTTGGCAGAATCCGTATCCATTAACTGATCCCAGTTATCGAAGATTTCAGCGCCGTCCAATTCTGTTAATT
>CAMZEQ010000084.1 GCA_947305835.1 uncultured Alphaproteobacteria bacterium
GACCGCTCAGCAGTATCAACCTACTTGGGGTTTAAAAAAGCATTTTGAAATAGCTGATTCAGCCATTCTTGCAAGAACATATCTTACACCTTTAACTGACATAGAAACTGTTGCATGTCAGTTGTGTGATTTGGCTTTTGCCTATTATAAAAAAGATCAACCGCAAATAGCCCTTATTTATGCGGAAAAAGCATTGGATCGTTTACCGCAAAGTTCGTTAATCAATATGCATTTGGGCGATATTTATTGGGCCACCGGACGTTTACGTGAAGCCGGTTTTCAATACAAGAAAGCATTGGATTTAAAAGATGATTTAAGTCCCGAGATTGAACAACAAATTCAACAAAAAATAGCGCAGCTAAAAGCCCCCTAAAAATCCGGCATTTTTCTTTTTATGCTTTTGTTCATCATTGACGGTTCCTTTCAGTTGTTCACTGATAACTTGTCCGCGTGTCAATTCATCTGAGGTAGCATTGGCCCGCACAACAGCCAACGCGTTTTGGGCCAAACCGTTCAAAACAGGATCTTTGGCCTTTTGGACATTCAATAACCAAGCATAACAGGTGGCTGCATCAGGCTGACTGATTCCTTCACCTTCACAAAACATTCGTGCCACTTGATATTGCGCATAAACATCTCCTGCTTCTGCACCTTTTTGATACCATAAAAAGGCTTCCGTTAAATTACTTAACCGTGTTTTAAACAAGTCCCCCAGGTAACCGTAAGCACCAGTTTCACCTTTCTTTTGCGCCTTTTCAACAGTTTCCACCAAAAATTGGACGTTTTGATCGGTAATCGCCTCGTCAACCATCTGTGTCGTCACACCAAAAGGCTGACCGCTACGTGGTAAAAAACCCATTTCTTGTATCATTTTTTGCAAAGTTTTCGGATCATTAAAGCCTTCAATTTGCGGATTATCATTTTCATCTCGTTCTTCCTGAGGAACAGATTCTTGGGGTGTTTTAAGTTTCCACTTACCGATATTTGCCTGAATTTCTCCCAATGTTTTTTTATTTAACCCTTTTTTATTTTTTCCACGCAGCAATATATCCCTTTTTTCGGCGGCTCTACGGCCGATTTCATCAGCGTTATATGCCGCAATAATACTGTACCATTGGTAGGCACGCGGGATATTTTGCAATAACGGATCTGCTGCATATAATTCCGCTAAATCGATTTGGGCCAATACATAACCTTGATTTGCTGACCGTGTCAGCCACTTGATTGCACTTTCATAATCCTGAGGAACCCCCCGACCGTCAAAATACATTTTGGCCATTTGATATTGTGCTTTCATATCCCCGTCTAAAGCAGCAATTTCATAAAATTTGAAGGCCATACTGGGATCCAGATCTACACCTTTTCCCTCTGAATAAAGATTAGCCAATTCATAAACGGCCGTCAGTTCACCGGCCAAAGCCGCTTTTCTGAGAACATTCATTCCCTTTGCCACATCCCCTCTGGACACCAACAGCTTTCCAAATTCTGCAGACGCCGGAAAATAATACCCTGCATCGGCCATTCGATAAAGTGCCATTGCTTGATTTAAATCAACAGGAACACCCTGCCCCAATTGATACATTCGTCCCAAATAATAAGCGGCGATAGGATCACCCTCTTCTTGCAAATAGCTGAATTCCGCCAGTGCCGCAGGATATTGTTGATAACGATAGGCCAAAAGGGCATCACTCAACCCGGCCACAGCTTGAAACGATAAAAATGTTCCACCCAGTAAACATAAAATTGATTTTTTCATTCTATACCTTCCCTGTATAATATGGGTATAGCATACCTTTTTTGAAAATACAAGCCTTTTTAACGCAAATAGGTACTCGGATCCAATGGTTTTGATTTATATCGTACTTCGAAATGCAATTGAGGTTGTTTAACACCCCCGGACTTACCGACGGTTGCTATTTTTTGGCGCACGGAAATGATATCCCCTTTTTTAACGTTGATTTTGTCGGCATGGGCATAGGCCGTAAACCATCCGCCATCATGGCGTACCAAGACCAAATTACCATAACCTTTTAAATCATTCCCCGCATAAGCAACGGTTCCTTTATCGGCCGCCAAAACAGGCGTTCCTTTCGGGGCAGCTATATTAATTCCGTCATTGTATTTTCCCGTAGAGGTCACTCCGAATTTTTGAATCACTTTTCCTTGAACGGGACGCACAAAGCGTTTATTTTTGGCATCAGATGGAACAGTAATGTCTTTTTTACGCACCGAAGATGTTGTTTTGGGCGATGAAATATTGTCGGATCCTGTTTCCGATATTGATCCGTCCCATGATTGTAAAACTAATTTTTGGCCCGGCTTCAGTGTATAGGGGGATTTCAATTTATTTTGTCGTGCCACCTGATTAACAGACAGATCATATTTTCGGGCAATCGAATAAATCGTATCACCACGACGTACCGTGTATGTTTTTTGTGTGGGAATTTTTAATCTTTGACCAATTTTTATGATATAAGGTGACGTGATTTTATTTTCCAAAATCAACGCCCGAACCGGCACGTTTTGTTGCCGAGATATGGAATAAATTGTATCCCCTTTACGCACCCGAACGGTTTGGGTACATCCGCAAATAAAAAGGATTGGCAAAATTAAAAATAATTTACGCATAGGAAATTTATTATCATAAAATTCGATAAAAAACAAGAAAAAAGCCGATACTTTCGCACCGGCTTTTCAAAAACAACTTTTTCAAGTTTATTTTTTAGCTTGAGAAGCTTTCACGGCTTCTTGTAATTTTTCACCCAACAAAGCACCGGGGTTGATTTGGCCATCTACAATCAACATCGGAACGCCATTGATATTCAACTTTTTAGCATATTCTTTATTGGCGGCCAATTTGCCACGGATTTCCTTACCGTCAGCATCGGCCTTCAACTTTTTGGTATCCAAGCCCAACTTTTTACCCAAAGCAATCAAACCGGCTTCGTCCAATTTTCCTTTGGCTTCACCGACAGCTTCATGCATTTGTTCGTACTTGCCTTGTTTACCGGCAGCCAGCACAAAACGGGCAATTGTTTCGGATGCTTCACCAAAAATCGGTGTATCAATAGGAATCCAGCGAATATTCTTACCTTCGGCAGATTTCACAGCTTCGCGCATTTCCTTATTGGTCCGTTTGCACCAACCGCATTGATGATCAAAGAATTCAATAATGACAAACTTGCCCTTCGGGTTACCCAAAGAATAATTGGCTTTATCATTAACAATTTCAGCCACTAATTCAGCAGGAGCAACTTTCGGTGTCGGTTTTTGACGTTCCTCTTCCTGAGCCTTATAAAATTCATTAACGGAATCAATAATAACTTGAGGATTGGCCTTAACATAGGCTTCAATGGTTTCATTCATCTTTTTCGTACAACCGGCTTTCCAATAAGCAACACCGGACAAAATCAACGCCAAGGCACTGACAGCTAATACAGCTGTTTTAGCAACACCACAACCACATTTGCATCCGCATTTGCAATCGGCGCCGCAAGCACATTCTTTTTTTGCCTCAAC
>CAMZEQ010000085.1 GCA_947305835.1 uncultured Alphaproteobacteria bacterium
ACAATAGCTGTTAATCATTTGACGGATACTGCCACATTTTTCACATTCTTCCGGAGTGGTTTTGTATGAAGATGTATCCGAACAGGATCGACACGTAAAGTATTGATCATGAAAACTGTTTTCCCCGCAATCAACCAAACCGCAATATCGGGTGGAAATAAAAATCCTTCTGGGTGTTGCCGACAACGCACATTTTAAACATTCTTCACCACTGATTTGATAAGAAGCCGTATCCGAACATAAATGACATTTATTGGAACTGTCTTTAAAACCATACACAGGTGTCGGCTTACCACATGCATCTTCCGGTCCATCCAATGTGCAACATTCGTTATCTGCGGGGCAAACCGGCGCAACAGCATCGACACATGGCACACAAACTCCCCCCTGAACAACATGATTTTCCAAACATGTCAATGCCTGACCATTATGATCACATGTCAAAACATTTTCACCCGGGCAAGGCAAACACCCCTTGATACCATCACTGTATTGACCGTCCGGACATGGCTCACAAACACCCTCTTGAGAGATATACCCGACATCACAAATGCATACACCCCAACGCATTTGCATATGCTCTCCATCACAATCACCCGTAATAATCCTGACCGGAGGACATTCTAATTCAGAACAAACATGCACATTTATCGAATTCACACCATAAATATTGGCCGATCTTTTTTTACGACCTAAAATGCTGCCCCCTGCCCAGGCCGTACTCACCAATAAAATCATTGATAACAACAGTAAAGTTATTTTACGCATGGAATCTCCTTTTTTTCGGAATTTAACAATTATCGCACACTTAGTCAAGAAAAAAACATTTCATATAAAAAAAAGCTAGACCTTTTTGGCGAAAGCGAGTATACTGGCGTAAACAAGGAGAATTTTATGGAACAAATTAAAAGCGCTTTGACCGGTTTAGAGCAAGCTATTTTAAAGTTGGAATCAGCCGTACATGCCAATAAAAAAGAGCGCGGGCATGCCAATGAGGAGATTTTGAATTTAAAAAACGTCATTCGGCGAACTTATGAACGTTTGGATAATGCCGTGTCCAATTATCAAAAAGGAGGCAACTGATGGCCGTTGTATCATTAAAAATCGGAGGACGTTTTTATAAGTTTTCCTGTAACGACGGACAAGAAGCCCATATGCGTGAATTGGCCGAACAACTGGATAAACGTGCCGAAGCTTTGACAAAATCGATCGGCTATATGCAAGAAGGACAACTGCTTAGTATGATGTGTTTATTATTGGCTGAAGAAAAACAACATCTGGCCAAGGAAACCAATGCTGAATTACAATTTCAAGCTGAAGATCAAATCGCGGATTGTTTAAACAATTTAGCTTTGAAAATCAATGTACTGGCTGAGAGCTTAGAAGGGAATCCATGAAATTTTTATTTTGTGGTGATGTATGCGGTCAATCGGGACGTAAAGCATTAAAAAATTTTTTGCCCGACCTGAAAAAAAAATTGAAGTTTGATGCCCTGATTATTAATGGTGAAAATGCCGCACACGGTTTGGGATTGACACCCAAAATTTATAATGAATTACTCAAAACGGGGGCCGACATTATCACGATGGGCAATCATACCTTTGATAAAATGGATGTTGTTCAAATTTGGAATGAAGACAATGTCCTGATACGCCCTTTAAATTACCCCGAAAACACGGTCGGAAAAGGTTGGCAGATCATCAATGTCGGCAACAAACGTTTGTGTGTTGTACAATTACTGGGACGCAGTTTTATGCATTCAAAATTGGAATTATCCGATCCTTTTCAGGGTATTCATACCTTTATTCAACAACACCAAGACGAATATGATATATTAGTGGTGGATTTTCATGCGGAAACAACAGCCGAAAAAGTGGCTATGGGCTATTTGTTGGATGGTAAAGCTGCTTTGGTTGTCGGCACCCATACGCATATCCCCACAAATGATGCACATGTATTGGAAAACGGAACGGCCTTCATCACAGATGTCGGTATGTGCGGTGATTATACCTCTGTTTTAGGCATGACCCGCGAAACGGCTTTTTCACATTTCGGATTTGGCGAAAGGTTACGTTGGGAACCGGCCACGGAAAAATCAACCTTATGCGCTGTTTTTGTAGAAACTGACAACAAAACAAACTTAGCCAAAAAAATTCGCTCCATCATTTTGGGAGATACCCTTGAAAATACTTTAAAAATATGATAAAATAGACCTATTCAACTTTAACAAAGGAAATTAAATGTCAGGACATTCACAATTTAAAAACATCATGAACCGCAAAGGCGCGCAGGATAAAGCGCGCGCTCGTATCTTTTCAAAATTAGCCCGCGAAATCACCGTGGCTGTTAAAACAGGTGGTACAGATCCTGACGGTAATCCGCGCTTGCGTTTAGCAATTCAAAATGCCCGCAGTGAAAATATGCCCAAAGATAATATTGAACGCGCTATTGCCAAAGGTTCCCAAAATGCTGATACAACCAATTATGAAGAAGTGCGTTATGAAGGTTACGGCCCCGGTCGTGTTGCCATCATCGTTGAGGCTTTGACCGATAATCGCGCCCGAACGGCCCCCAATTTACGTGCTCTGTTTACGAAAAAAGGCGGCTCTTTCGGTGATACGGTTTTATTTAATTTTGAACATATCGGTTATATTGAATTCGGGCTTAATGTGGCCTCTGCAGACGCTATGTTTGAAGCCGCTTTGGAAGCCGGCGCAGAGGATGTTCAGACCACCGATTCGGCTCATGAAATTACGTGTAAACCTGAGGATTTGGCTCAGGTACGTGACGCTTTGGAATCTAAATTCGGTACACCGAATGCAGCCCGCATGGATTGGAAACCCACGGTCACAACACCTGTAACCGATTTGGAAACAGCGCAAAAATTGATGACCTTTATCGAAGATTTGAATGAAGACGATGATGTCCAACGCGTCATCACAAATGCCGACATTTCGGATGATATTTTAGCGCAATTAGGCTAAACTTTCATTGGGGGGAAAATGCGGATTTTAGGATTGGATCCAGGCCTCAGGCACACCGGTTGGGGTGTCGTTGATAAATCAGGAAATCGTTTTACTTTCGTGGCCGCCGGTGTCATCAATCCTGATGTGGATTTGCCTTTGGCGAATCGTTTGGCTGAATTACACGAATCGCTGGTCAAAGTTATTCAAGATTATTGTCCGGACAGCGTTGCGGTAGAAGAAACTTTTGTCAATAAAAATCCTGCCTCTACTTTGAAATTGGGCCAAGCACGCGGTGTGGTTTTAATGACACCTGCCAGCATGAATATTGATGTAGCCGAATATACACCCAACCAGATTAAAAAGTCCATTACAGGCGTGGGACATGCCGAAAAAATTCAAGTGGATATGATGGTCCATAAATTAATAGCTGATGTCCCTGATAAATTACC
>CAMZEQ010000086.1 GCA_947305835.1 uncultured Alphaproteobacteria bacterium
ACCTGTCAGCAGATATCCGATACACGGAGATGTTTGGCGCTCAAAACTAACACTTGTCAACCAATCAAACGAATCGGTCGAATTGCTGTTAGTGCACAAAAAATCACAGGGGTTCCCGTATGATTACACGGCAGGTATTGTGTATACACTTAAAGAAAACTCATTACAAATTACCTTAAAACTTCAAAACGATAGTTTGTTGCCAATGCCATACGGTCTTGGTGTGCATCCTTTTTTTAACCTAAATAAATCGACCAAGATACAATACAATGCGCAAAATATTTGGTTCCGCGCGGGTGATCCGATTTCGGGGCGTTCTTATGCCATTCCTTCTGCCCTTAATTTTTCCGAAGCCCGTTCCTTACCGCATTCAACAACAAATATCAGCGTTGATAACTGGGATGGATCAGCCAAAATTTTTGATAAAGATTACACAATAACGATAACCGCTGATGAATCTTTCGGCCACTTGACTCTGTATATTCCCTTCCGGAAAAACTTTTTCTGTCTGGAACCGGTCTCTCACACACCTGATGCGTTTAATTTAGCCTCGCAAGGCATCGTTGGTACAGGTATCCAAAGTCTGGGACCGAAACAACAGGTTACAAATACAATCTCTTTTTCACTGAAAGGCAAAGAATGATTCCTTTAACAAAAATTATTGCTACACTGGGTCCTGCTACTTCTTCCGAACAGCAAATTTCAGCACTGATAAAGGCCGGTGTTTCTGTTTTTCGGTTAAATTTCAGCCACGGCACATATGAAGACCATCTGAAACGAATCAAGATTATCCGCGAATTGGCTAAAAATAATAAATCACATTACACTGTTTTGGCGGATATGCAGGGACCAAAATTACGTGTAGGTCGTTTTCAAAACGGATCGATTAACTTGAAAAAAGGGCAAGTTTTTGTTTTGGACGCAAATAAAGAAACAGGAAATGAAAAAAGAGTACAGCTGCCCCATCCTGAAATTTTCAAGGTTCTCAAACCCAAAATGAAATTATTATTGGATGACGGGAAAATTGTTTTGGAAGTTCAAAAGGTAACCCGATGTCAAATTACGACAAAGGTTTTAGTGGGGGGGACTCTTTCCGACCATAAAGGGGTTAATGTACCCGATGTCATTTTACCAATCAGTGCCTTAACCCAAAAAGACAAGAAGGATTTAAAATTCGCCCTGGATGCTCAGGCAGATTGGATTTGTCTTTCGTTTATCCAAAAGGCAAGCGACATCCAAACCGCTCGCCGCTTGATCGGTAATAAAGCCCTGATTTTGGCAAAAATAGAAAAACCGGCGGCAGTGCAAAATATTGCTGAAATTGTTTCGGCAGCCGATGCTGTCATGGTCGCACGCGGCGATTTGGGTGTGGAATGTCCCATTGCCTCAGTCCCGGGCTTACAACGCAAAATTATCGCAGCATGTCGTTTAGCGGGAAAACCCGTTGTCGTCGCCACACAGATGTTGGAAAGCATGATAAAATCACCCGTTCCGACACGTGCCGAAGTGTCTGATATTGCTACTGCTGTTTGCGAAGGAGCAGATGCCATTATGTTATCGGCTGAAACAGCAACCGGTAAAAACCCCGTCCAAGCAGTTCAAACAATGCGTGAAGTTATCTTACAAACCCAATCGGATCCGGATTATCATCAATACTTATCCGCTTTGCGTCTGCCTTTGGATGGTACCATTGCTTGTGCAATCACTTCATCCATGCGCCGAATGATTCAATCTTTGGAACACCCTGCCTGTATTGCAACTTATTCCGTTTCCGGGAAAACAACTTTACGCGTTGCAAGGGAAAGAGCTTTAGTCCCTATCTTGGGAATGACCATATCTGAAAAAACAGCCAATCAAATGGGATTAATTTGGGGGGTGGTTCCCGTCTTAACAAAGACAGTAAAACATATCGGGGAAGTTGCACCTTTGGCAATAGAACACGCCCAAAAAAAACATTTAATCAAACGAAAAGAACAAATGATTATAACGGCAGGCTATCCGTTCGGACATCAAGGTTCAACAAATATATTACATATTGTGGATATTGACTGATTCAAAACCATGTTTTTTGGATACTTTATTTGAATTTACAGGTTTAACCGATGAATAAAAAGAATAATATTTTCAAAAATCGCTTGACAATCCGTAATAATATTTGTAGATTAAATCCGAGAAGACTTTTACGTGCCGTATAAACTGAGAGTGATAGGATTAAAATTTTAAACGGAGATTGAAATGAAAAAGAATGAAAATGGTCGTTCAATGATTGAAATGCTGGGGGTTTTGGCGATAATAGGCGTTCTTTCTGCCGTTGGCATTTACGGCTATACAGTTGCAATGTTCCGTCATCAAATGAACGAAGTAGTACATATAGCATCTTCTTTGGCGTTGATGTCCAGAAGTGCGAATGTCGGCACGGGAAAAACACTAACCTTGGCATCGGCCGGATTGCCATCCAAAATCGGTGGACTTAATCTGGATATGCTGGCATGCCCTGAGTCAGGAGAAAACGATTTAGTCGAAGTTCATATCCAGTTTATAGGTGCAACACAAAAAGAAGTTAATGAATACAGCGATTTCATCAGCAACATCTCCGCATCAGACAGCGGGATCAGCTATAGTTGCGGAAACGGTGAACTGTCCTGTGGTGATGAATAATGATGGGAATAAAATGTTCGAATAGGTAAAAAGGAGACTTTATGGATACCTCAAAATTAGACAACAATATTTCAAAAATCGTTACAGTTTTGGTGATTATCGGTCTTTTATCTGTTGCAAGCATTTATTATCTGCAAGGGGCGATTAATGAAGCTTATGCAGAGGGAATTATCTCAGATATTTGGCATCGTGCAGAACAAAGAAAAAATAATTTGGAAGTCAAAAATTCCACATCAGATGAGGAAGTTTGGGAATATGTTGAAGAAAAAAGAATGGGGCGTCGCGGTTATATCTATACTATATTAAATGATTCGACAACCTCTCTCGTTAAAGTAGAAACAGCCAAAAAACCTATTTCTGCGGGTGTATGTCGTGCTTTAAAAAATAAATTGGCACAAACACAATGGATGGGGGTTTTTGATAAAGTACTGATTGTGGACAGAATGGGAAATGAAAAACTGGATATCTCGATTAATGATTGCCCGAACCAAGAGATCCCTATTTTACGTTTCTATGTCAGATTTGCACCTGATGAAAAAAATGAACCGAAAAAGGAAGAGACGGAAATTGAACAAAACACATCGGACTCTGAAACTATACAGTCCCCTTTACCGCCTCCCGTTGCTGCCGAAACTGATTTTTCCCCGTCATTTCAAGCCAACAATTACGTTCCGACCCCAACAATCACAAAGATCAATTCTACTTCCTGTCCGTCAGGGACG
>CAMZEQ010000087.1 GCA_947305835.1 uncultured Alphaproteobacteria bacterium
AAAGGTACATTCATTTTGAAAAAGATAAATTTACAATGCGTATTCCGTGTGAAAATGCCGTTAGTAAAGGGTTGCGTGCCGTTGCTTCTTCTGCGGTGATGGATACGGTTGTTTCTACTTTAAAATCTCAAAACAAAGCGCGCCGTCAGCCGTGGGCAAAACGATCGGCTGAGTACACCAATAAAATTGCTTCGGGAGATCCGATCGCGCTGGCAGAAGTTGTCCGTGAGCTTTATCGTGATCCGTCTTTGGCAACGCAAAATTATAGCGAAAAGCAATTTTTTGAAAAGGCTTTTTCGCGTTTAGCACCTGAATTTGCTGTTGTTCAAAAAATTTCCGAAACTGAGGCGATCAGTCAATTGGAAACGATTTTGCAGAACGCAGAAGAAAAAACGATTGCCTGACGAATCGGCGGGGAGGTAGAATGAGGCGTCCGATTTTTTTTCAGACTGATTCCAAAATGCATAAGGCTGCGATTGTTTTGATTCAGCTGGCTATTTGGTCGATTGTTGTAACATCGCTTTATTATGTATGGCAATATCCTGAAACCGTTCAGAAAATTTTTCCGGGACTGGAGTTGCCGAATATTCATTTAAGTAATATTTTACAAGCGCTTGTTTTTATGTCGCTGGTGCTGTACGTGTTTCGTTTTATCAAAAAAATGATTATCCGTTGGGTGGATAAGCATCCGAAGGGTGATAAAAGTGTTTATTATTCTTTGATTAAATTTATAGGTTATGTCGGCTGGATTATCGCTTTATGGGGCACTCTTTCCTTTTTGGGTTTGAAGCTGCAAAATTTGGCCATTGTTTTGGGGGCTTTGTCGGTTGGTATCGGTTTCGGTATGCAAAATATCATCAATAATTTTATTTCCGGTGTTTTGCTTTTGTTTGAGCGGCCGATTGCTATCGGTGATTGGATTCAGGTGGATGGCTTTGAAGGTATTGTGACCAATATTCGAATCCGTGCGACAGAGTTGGAAACTTTTGATAAAGCACATGTTTGGATTCCGAATTCAAGTATTTTGTCCGGGAATGTAGTCAATATCACCAAGCCCAACAAATCAGGCAGAATTATTATTCCGGTGGGGGTTTCTTATGATTCGGATATGGATCAGGTGCGCCAAATCTTGTTAAATTGTATTCAAGCAACGGAAGGGGTTTTGTCCGATCCGGCCCCCATGGTTTTAATGAAAGAATTTGGTGATAGCAGTGTTTTGTTTGAAATTCGGTGTTATGTGGCGAACGTTGAAAAAAGTTTACTGATACGCAGCGATTTGATGTTTGCTGTATGGAATGCACTGAAAGCGAACGGTATTGAAATTCCTTTTCCGCAGAGGGTGGTGCACTTACAAAAATGATGAAGATTCTTTTTGTGTCAGTATTTTTTTTGGCGTCGTGTGCGCAGTTTCAACCCTTTGTGGATGCGCGCCGTGAGGCCGGCCAAATCCAAACGATAGGACAATCGACAGCAGATAGAGTGGCGGTCTGTTATAACCCTATTTGGTCGGATGAAACGGATGCCAAAAAATTAGCGGTAGACGCTTGTGCACAAAACAAAAGAAAAGCACAATTCGACGGCAAAACATATTTTGATTGTACCCTGGTGCTACCCTTAACGGCTTTTTATCAATGTGTTAATCGCTGATAATTAAGACATCACTCGCTTCGATTGTGCCGGTTTTGTCATTTTTTGAATTGATATCATAGGTCAGGGTGACAGTATCGCCTTTCCCTATCAACGGCTGATAAAACTCAATTTTCCCCTTTCCTTTTCTGGGATAAACTTTTTTGCGATAATAGGTTTGTTCGTTCAGGATAACAGGAATTTTCTTCCCGTCGTTTGTTTTGATGTAGGCCACATTATCTCTTATCAAAGAAACTCGGCCGGAAAGTGTTTCGGCTGATGCGGAAAAAGCGTATAAAAAAACAATTAATAAAGATAAATATTTCATGTTCAATCCTTGAAACGGGGGATTGTCCGAATAAACCGGATTATTCCGTCATTCCCAATAATTTTTTATATTCATCGCGTAAAAATTCTGTTTCCTGTCTGTCAGCAGGGTCCATTTTACGCAAACGCATAATTTGGCGCAACACCTTCACATCAAAACCGGCGCCTTTGGCTTCGGCATATATTTCGCGAATGTCCGCGCCCAATTCGCGTTTTTCTTCTTCCAATCTTTCAATGCGTTCCACGAACTTATTCAACTGTCCCGCATCGGAACTGACAATATTTTCTTCCATTTTATCCCCCTTTAATCAGTTTATTTTTTGGCTAAAGCAACTGCGGCATTCAAATCGGCTTCGGTACAAAGTCCCAATGTTACGGGGTTTTGTGCTTGAATTTGATTTAAATTTTTATGTGTACGCTCGCGAATCGATACAACGGTCGGTTTTGTCGAACGAACCAGCTTAATAATTTGTCTGTTGGAAAGTTCCGGATGATTTTTGACCAGCCATAAAATGGCCGCGGGGCGCACCATCCGTTTGGATGTGGATAAAAATTTAGCCCCTTTAGACAGTAATTTTTCAATCTCCGGATGAACCGCCATTGTTAAGCAGGCATTTTCATCTGCTTCGCAACGTTTGATTTCTTCGGCGGTCAATTGGCCGGTAGCGACAGGATCTTGTCCCATAATGTGACCGGCGACGTCGCCGTCTGCGATTGCTTGGACCTCTAAAGCGTGCATACCGCAAAATTCCCCGATTTGTTTAAAAGTAAGACCTGTATTTTCCACCAACCACACGGCGGTTGCTTTCGGCATTAAAGGTAAAGTCATTGTATATCCTTTCGTTTTTTTGTGTCACGAACTATAGCATTTTTTATTGGGAAAATCAAGTATTATTTTTCTTCGGCTAGTGTGTTTAATATATGACCAAAAAACTTTTTAAAAAAACTATTGACAAAGATTTTATAATCGGCTATAATAACACAACCTTTGTTTTAAATGAAGGATAGAAAGGCGTAAAAATGACATCTCCGGCACAATTTATCAGACAGGTCAAGCAAGAAGTGGCCAAGATCACGTGGCCTTCGCGGGCGGAAGCTATGCGCGGGACCGTTACGGTAATTGTTGTCAGTGTTATGTTGGCGGCTTTTTTGTTGTGTGTGGATTTATTGTTTGCCCGTGTGGTGGGTTTTGTTATCGGAGGATAGTTGATGCGTTGGTATGTAATTCACGCTTATTCCGGCTTTGAACAGAAAGTGGCCGATTTTATTAAAGAGCAAGCGGTGAAAAAAGGGTTAGCTGATAAGGTGGCTGAAGTTTTGGTGCCGACAGAAAAGGTTGTATCGGTTCAAAACGGCGCCAAGAAAGAATCGACTCGTA
>CAMZEQ010000088.1 GCA_947305835.1 uncultured Alphaproteobacteria bacterium
CCTGATTCTTCGTTCTTTCGTTTAAATGTACGAACAGAGACCGGGAAAATACAAAAAAACAAAGATCAAACCGTTACTTTGCGTTGGAAAAATTGGAAACCTGAAGTATTTCGCATTAAAAATGGTAAACATTATGTCTATTTGAGGGATGAATCCGGCGAAGTCAAAAAACCACGTACTTCCCAAAAATAAGTAAGACGGATCAGATATAAAAAAGCCGAAGAAAATTTTCTTCGGCTTTTATATTGGTGCGGAAAGCCGGAATCGAACCGGCACGGGGTTGCCCCCAACGGATTTTAAGTCCGTTGCGTCTACCAGTTCCGCCATATCCGCACGTGAACTGAAAGCGAGGGTTATTTTACAGCAAAATTTTCCTCACGTCAAGTCTTTTTTTATTAAAACAGATCCTAATCCTTTATCTTTTAGAAAATTCTTGCTTTTTTTGCAAAATTATGCTAAAAACAGAAGCATTCAACAAAAGGAGTTTTTATGCGCAGAAAATTGATTGCCGGCAACTGGAAAATGAACGGATTAAAGGCTCAAGCAAAAGAATTAGCTTCGGCTATTTTTGCAAAAGCCGGGGCTGATATGCCCTTCGATATGTTGGTATGTCCGCCAATGAACGTATTGGGCTTTGTGTCTGAATTACCTCACGCCGGTGTTTTCGTGGGTGCCCAAGATATTGCCGAAACAATTAAACCCAACGGTGCTTTTACGGGAGATGTTTCCGCTGAAATGGTCAAAGATTTGGGGGCCACATGGACTTTAGTCGGGCATTCCGAACGACGCCAATATCATGGTGAAACAAATGCCCTTGTAAAACAAAAAGCAATCAATGCCATCAACACAGGCTTGACTGTTGTCATTTGTATCGGTGAAACATTGGCTGAACGTGAAGCCGGATGTGCGGTGGATGTCGTGTGCCGTCAAACACGCGAATGCGTCCCCGATGAAGCAACTGCCGAAAATTGTGTGATTGCTTATGAACCCGTTTGGGCAATCGGTACGGGTAAGGTTCCCACAACACAAGATGTGGCTGAAATTCACGCAGCCGTACGTAATGAGTTGGTCAAAGTTTTGGGGGCCGAAAAAGCCGATCAAATGCGTATTTTGTATGGCGGTTCCGTTAAACCGGAAAACGCCAAAGAATTGTTAAATGTAGACAATGTGGATGGCGCTTTAATCGGTGGAGCCAGTTTGAAAGCTGATTCATTTTTTGCCATTGCTGAAGCTGTTCGATAGGAATCAGAATGACCTCAAAGAAAATGCGTCCCCTGACTGAATCAGAGTTTAAAAAAAGATGCCAATATCTTGTCGGTCCGCGTTGGAACGAAAGCCAGGTACGCCAAGCCTATGAAAAAGCTGATGATTTGTTGGATTATTTAACTGAGTGGAAAATACAAAAACCGACCAAAGGATGCAGACAGCATTCGATCCCTTCGTGCTTTGAGGCCGGCTTAAAGTTGCGCTTATCCCGAAATTTACCCAACAAATCCGTCCAGAAATTAAGCTTGTCTGTTTTAAGGGAATTATGGCTTAAGGGAGATGACCTTTTGCAGAAAGCAGCTTGGCTTTATAAATATCATCCGAAGCTTTTTAGAGAAGACTATGCCTCATCTCGTCAGGCTTTTTTGAAAGATAAGTTTTTGTTAAACACAGTCCCTTTTTATTCGTTTCCTTCTTTTGCAACTTCCCGAAATCCCGTTTTAAATTCGGATCCTGTTTTATCGCGTAAATACGCCCTTTTGGATTCAGATCCGATTTTTGAAAGCCGGGCATATTTTGCTTATTTATCTGATACGAAAAAAGTCTCTCCTTACCAAAAATGGCTGGAAACTGTTCGCGGAAAAAAGTTTACGGGGGAATATATATGGCTTCACTCTCTTTTTTGTAAAATACAACAAGAAAGCCGTCAGGAAACCGGTTTATTCGCTTCATTATTTAAAAAACAATCAAAACAGAAAGGATAAAAAATGTACACATTTATTTTAACGATTCATATTTTACTGGCCATAGCAATTACATGTTTGGTTTTATTGCAACGCGGTGAAGGCGGTTTGGGTGGCTTAGGCGGTTCAAACAGCGCAGCCAACTTTTTAACATCCCGTCAAACCGGCAATTTATTGAGCCGCTTAACCAAATACTTTTTCATTGCTTTTGTATGCACCAGTTTGACATTGGTTGTCATAGCCCAGAAGAAAGCAATCCCGGAAACGGTCAATTTAATGCCCGATGCGCCAAGGGCAGAAAATCCGTTAAAGCAACCACAACAACCATCTGCGGAGTAAAAAGCCATGACATCGGTTAAAATTGCCAACGTTTGTTTTGACAACGCCCTGCCCTTCGTTTTAATTGCGGGGCCATGCCAAATGGAATCTGCCGCACACGGTATGGAAATGGCCAGTGCATTAAAAGAATTAACGACCAAATTACGGATTCCTTTTATTTTCAAGGCATCCTTTGACAAAGCCAATCGCACCAGTGTCAACGGCATCCGCGGGATGGGTTTGGCCGCCGGCATGCAAGCTTTTGCTGACATTAAGGCTGAATTAGATGTCCCCTGTATTACAGATGTACATGAACCGTACCAATGTGCTGTTGCCGCACAGGTCGTAGATATTTTGCAAATTCCGGCATTTTTATGCCGACAAACGGATTTGTTGTTGGCCGCCGGAAAAACAGGGCGCGGGATCAATATCAAAAAAGGTCAGTTTTTGGCCCCTTGGGACATGAAGAATGTGGCCGAAAAGGTTGCCAGTACCGGCAATAAAAATATCTTGCTGACTGAGCGTGGTACCAGTTTCGGTTATAATACTTTGGTGGTTGATATGCGCGCATTACCCCAAATGAAACAAACGGGATATCCGGTTATTTTTGATGCAACACATTCAGTTCAACAACCCGGCGGTTTGGGCGGATCCAGCGGCGGTCAGCGTGAATTTGCACCTGTTTTGGCCAATGCAGCCATTACGACAGGTATTGCTGGTATATTCATTGAAACCCATGCGGATCCGGATAAGGCCCCCAGTGACGGCCCGAATATGATTCCATTGAAAGAAATGGAATCGGTTTTGACGCGTCTTAAAGATTTGGACAATTTGGTCAAAAGAAAGTAACCGTTTCAAAAAGAATTGCGCCAACATATTATAGCCGTTGCGACGGTTCGGACGAATCGTATTTTGAAAAAATTGCCAGAAAAACGAATAAAATTCCTGATTTTTTTTTAAAAAAAGGGATATTTGGAGAGATATTTGAAATTATTTAATAAAAAAATGCATAAATATGTACTTTTTTATTTGACATTTCAATGATTTTTGTTAA
>CAMZEQ010000089.1 GCA_947305835.1 uncultured Alphaproteobacteria bacterium
CCATTTCCAACAAAAATTTACCGGAACGCGGTATTTTGGGCGGCGTTTTAGATCTGGATGAAGTCAGTATCGGTGATATCATTACAGATCGGGGGCGCCTGGTCAGTTTAAACGCGGAAACACCGGTACCGGAAATTTTGGATTTTTTACGCAAAACCCCCTATAGTCGTATTCCTTTATGGGAAAACAGACGCGATAACATCATCGGTATTTTACATATTAAAAAAGCCCTTCAATTAGTGGATGCATGGCGGAAAAATCCCCAAACAAATGTTCGCGATTTTTGCACAAAACCATGGTTTGTGCTCAAAAGTGTTTCTTTGTTGGATCAGCTGGCTGCCTTCAGAAAACGCAAAGAACATTTCGCCATTGTTGTAGATGAATACGGGGATATTCAAGGGGTGGTGACTTTGGAAGATTTATTGGAAGAAGTTGTTGGGGATATTGCCGATGAATCTGATTTGCCGGCGGATTCGGGGCTTCGTTGGCATTTAATGCCCGATGGTTCTTATCGATTGAACGGCAATGCAACTATTCGCGACATCAATCGTGCATTCCATTGGCATTTACCGGATGACAAAGCAACCACTTTGGCCGGCTTTGTTATGTATGCCGCCGAACAAATTCCGCATGTGGGCCAACAATTTAACATCGACGGGTGGCTGTATACTGTCCGCCATAAAACAGGCAATCGTCTGACTCAAATTGATGTATTACCCGAAAGCAAAGAATAATTTTTATTTATTGTAATGCGCCATGATGCGTTGTTTGTCACGCTGCCAATCACGTTTTTTGATTGTTTCACGTTTATCGGCAAAAGTTTTACCCTGCGCCAAAGCAATTTTTAATTTTGCAATACCGCGCGTATTAAAATACAAATCTAGCGGTACAATGGTTTTACCTTTTTGGGCAACTTCACGTAAGAGTTTCGATAATTCTTTTTGGTGTAGTAATAACTTCCTGGGACGCGTTGCTTTTTCTTCAATAAATCCTTTGTGGGCGGATGAATATTCTTCTATTCTGGCATTCAGCAATACTAATTCACCATGATCAGGACTGACATAACTTTCGCCGATACTGGCATGTCCCATACGCAAGGATTTGACCTCCCCTCCAGTCAAAATCAGCCCGGCCTCATACGTATCCAAAATCACATAGTGAAAGCGGGCTTTACGATTTGTGGCAACATTGCCGACTGTGATTAAAGTATCCTTCATATCCGTATTTTAACATGATTTTAAATAAAAGTCAATGAAAAAGGCCCCTGCAAACAGGGGCCCTTTCAATTCGCAAAAAACTTATTTTTTACCAATCAAGGCTTTTAATGCTTGAGCCAAGCGAGAAACTTGACGAGACATCGTATTTGCCTTAATGGTGCGTTTGTTTTTAGCTTTTGCCAAAGAAGATTCCGCTTTACGGAAAGCTTTGGCAGCGGTTTCTTTATCACCTTTAGCAATAGCAGCACGTGTTTGCTTAACGGCTGTGCGCGTCGCATTCAATCTGTTGGCATTGATAGCTTCACGTTTTTGATTGCGACGAACGCGTGTTTTTGCTGATTTTAAATTTGCCATTTTGATCCTCTCAAAAAAAGTTAGATAACGATGAGTATTATACGCATTTTGTTTTTAAAAGTCAAGCGCTTTGTCGCTTCTTGACTTTTATGATTTTTTTTGATATACTGCGCGCCATATTTTCAAAAGGAGAATAATATGCCGTTTACCTGTCATGAACTCAAAAATTTGTGGTTGGACTTTTTTAAATCTAAGGGACATACTGAAATTCCATCCGCTTCTGTAATTCCTGAAAATGACCCGACAGTGTTATTTACAACTGCCGGTATGCATCCTTTGGTTCCGTATTTGATGGGGCAAAAACACCCGGCAGGGACACGGCTGACGAATGTTCAAAAGTGTGTTCGTACAAATGATATTTCGGAAGTGGGGGATTATTGCCATTTAACCTTTTTCCAAATGATGGGGAACTGGTCTTTGGGGGATTATTTTAAAAAGGAAATGGTGGCTTGGAGTTTTGAATTTTTAACCCAAAAACTCGGCTTTAAAAAAGAGCAACTGGCTGTCACTTGTTTTGCAGGCGATGAAAATGCCCCCCGCGATGAAGAAACCGCCGGTTATTGGAAAGAACAGGGCTTACGAGATGATCAAATCTTTTTTTGCGGCAAAGAGGATAACTGGTGGGGACCAGCGGGTCAAACCGGTCCTTGCGGTCCTGATACAGAAATGTTTATTGATAACGGTCAGCCCAAATGCGGGCCTGATTGCAAACCCGGCTGTCATTGCGGAAAATACACCGAAGTTTGGAATGATGTCTTTATGCAATACAATAAAAAAGATGATGGCACTTATGAATTATTGGCCCAAAAAAATGTGGATACGGGCTTAGGTTTAGAACGAACACTTTGCTTTTTGAACGGGATTCAGGACGTGTATTCCACTGAATTATTTTCTGATACGATCAAGCAATTGGAAGATTTATCCGGCAAAAAATACAATGAAGATTTAAAGGCTTTCCGGAAAATTGCCGACCATGTGCGTACAGTTGTGTTTATTTTGGGGGATGATCGGGGCTTAACGCCTTCCAATACGGATCAAGGCTATATTTTACGTCGCTTAATTCGTATTGCCATTCGAAACATGAAAAAGTTGGGCATTGATCCGGCGGAATTACCCCGTTTGGCAGAACCGGTCATTACCCGCTATGCTGTTGATTATCCTGAATTGGGTCGCAACAAGCAATTTATTTTGGACGAACTGGCCAAGGAAGAAAAATTATTCAGCCGCACTTTAACAACGGGCCTGAAAGAAATGGATAAAGTAATGGCCAATTTAAAGGATAAAACCATTGACGGTCAAACGGCTTTCCATTTGTATGACACCTATGGTTTCCCGTTGGAATTTACCGAAGAAATCGCCACCGAACATGGCTTGAATGTAGATATGGATGGCTTTAATAAATGTTTTGAAGCACATCAGGCCTTGTCCCGTGCGGGTTCGGAACAAAAATTCAAATGCGGCCTTAGCGATCATTCCGTGGAAACGACGAACTTGCATTCGGCTACCCACTTGTTGCATGCAGCCTTGCGCAAAGTTTTGGGGGATGAAGTTGCCCAAAAAGGCAGTAATATTACGCCTGAACGCTTACGCTTTGACTTTTCTTTCGGACGCAAGATGACCCCCGAGGAAATCACACAAGTGGAAGATTTGGTGAATGACGCTATCAACCGTAAAATGCCGATTCCCTGTGAAGAAATGCCATTAGATAAGGCGATTGAATCCGGTGCCACA
>CAMZEQ010000090.1 GCA_947305835.1 uncultured Alphaproteobacteria bacterium
ATTCCGGATTTCTTTTTCCGTCGTTAGGTTTTGGTGATTTGGACGTTTTTACCCAAGTATTTTGGGATGTTCATTAAATTTTGCAACGCATTAAATAGTGGCTCAAGGGCCGTGTCTGAGGATAAATTTGTGCGCTGATCCTTATGGTGTAAATAAACTTTGATTGTCGCCCCCGAGCTGACAGTTCCGGACAAACGAATCATAGCCTGATCCGATGGTCCGAAATTAATTAAAATTCCCTGATTTGTAAACAACGTTTTGCTGACGGGATCCGTGTAATCAAAAAAACACGCCTTTGAAACAGTCATTTCGTTGATGGTTTGATTTGGAACAGAAACAAGTTTTGAACTTAAAGAATCCATTAAGTGTTTGGCCTTCACGGCAGAATCTGTATTGTAATTAACGGTTAAATTGTAAATTCGACCATAGCGTGTCCAAATATTTTTCACCAGTTGTTCGGGCGTTTTCCGGGTTATTGCCAAGATATTTAACCAAAATAAAATTGCCCATAAGCCGTCTTTTTCCATCACATGAAAAGAACCGGCCCCAAAACTTTCTTCCCCGCACAGACTGATTTTTTGGTTTTCTAAAAGAGAGCCGAAAAATTTCCATCCGGTGGGTGTTTGATAGCAATTTTTTTTCAATTTTTGACAGACCAAATCAACGGCGCCCCCTGTGGGCATAGAACGTGCGACCCCATAAAATCGTCCTTTGTAAAAAGGAATGCTTTCCATATTTTCGGCTAAAACAGCCAAACTGTCCGCCGGATTTACAAAAAAGGACTTTCCCAAAATCATATACCTGTCGCCGTCACCATCAGAAGCGGCACACAAATCAGGAGCGTTTTTGCCGTAAGCTAAATCCACCAATTCTTTGGCATAATTTAAATTAGGTTCCGGATGCATGCCGCCAAAATCCGGTAGCGGTGTTCCACGAATAACAGAACCTTTCGGGGCGCCCAAAAGTTCTTCAAAAATATACTGAGCATAGGGGCCCGTAACGGCGTTCATGGCATCAAAAGTCATTTTAAATCCGGATTGAAACAATTGTCGGATAGCTTCAAAATCAAAAATTTGTTGCATGTAGCGGCTGTAATCTGCCACGGGATCAATAATTTCAATAATGGTTGAACCCAGTATTTGTTCTCTGACTTTGCTTAAATCGATATCCGGGGCATGAATCATCCAATAATGATCAATTTTGTGCATATTTTCCACAAAACGATTGGTTAATGATTCAGGTGCCGGTGCACCGGTGGCGATATTATACTTGATTCCGAAATCCCCGTTTTTCCCGCCCGGATTATGGCTGGCTGTCAAAAGGATTCCGCCAAAAGCTTTTGTTGCTTCAATAATGTGTGATGCGGCCGGTGTGGAAAGCAATCCGTTTTGACCGACAATAATATGGCCGAATTGATTAGCTACAGCCATTTTGATAATAGTTTGTATTGCCTTGTCGTTTCTGTAACGTCCGTCTCCACCGATAACTAAGGTCTGACCTTCAAATCCTTCCAGACTGTTAAAAATAGATTGAACGATATTTTCCAAATAATTTTCTTGGGCAAAAACCTCAGTCTTTCGTCTGAGACCGGATGTTCCGAAAGACTGATCTGAATAAGGTTTTGTATTAACGGCAAAAATATCCACAAATCCCCCCTTGGGTTGGTGTTTATTTTTGTATAGCACTAACCGGACTTAAATTCAAGTCTTCTCCCCAAATTTTATTGACTAAAATACCCAATTCCTGACGTGCCGTATTGGAAGAAACCGTGTTTTGTAATTTAACGGCATTTTCTTTAAAATCCAACATTGTCAAACCTTTTAAGAACAATTCACGGAAAACAACACGTTCAGAAACAACACCCACCAATTCAAAATGAATTCGACGGGCCAAAGCATTCAATAAAATAGACATGGTTTGTGAGTTTTTGGATTTGCTGAACAACATCCGATTGCGTACCACCAACCAATTGATGGACGGTTTGCGTTCCAACATACGTTGTTGACGTGTGGACCAAACGGTTTGGGCAAAATGACTGGGTCCTTGAATTTTTAAAGTATCACCATCCACTAAGGCCAAGATATCTAAATCTACCAAAGAATCGTTCATCGGGGTTACCAAAACGTCAGCTAAAGTCATGGCTTCCATTCCCAAAGGTGTATGTGACCCCGGCGTATCTAAAATGATGGCATCCACTTCTTCTTTGATTTTATCCAATTGGCCGCGTAAAGTATAAATGTTTGCAACATCTTTTGTCCAACATGTATGGACAGGCAACGGTAATTGGGCGCCCTTTTCTTTGATAAATGTTTTTCGGTTTTCCACATATCTGGTCAAACTTTGTTGATCCGGATCCAAATCAAAAGAGGCCACTTTTTTACCCGAACGCAACAGTGCCACAATGGTATGCATGGCTAAAGTTGACTTTCCTGTCCCCCCTTTTTCATTTGCAAATACAATAATTTTCGCTGTCATTTTTTATCCTTTTTTCGTTTGTGATAGTGAGGTATTCTAGTGATTTTTTTTGAAAAGTCAACAATTTTCCGTTAAAAGTCGCCATAGCTGCTTCGGATTGTTCGTGCATAAATCATCGGGACCGCAATTTGTACGGCCTCTTTCACTGAAACACGGGGTGTTTTGGTTACAACGGTGACCGGATGTCGGGCGGCCAAACCTTTGAACGTCGGAATGGCCTTTTCCAATGCAACGGCGCTATCATGAATTTTTTGTTGTTGGTTTTGTTTTTTGGCAAACGGATATACCATATGAACCAATTGTTTTAACTGGTAAGCTGTTTGTAAATTGTGATCTTTTTTTTGATAATTTTGAGATGTATAGGCATTGACAATCTTATTTAACACAGATTGAAAGGCTGCTGACATGGTTTGGGGTTTTTTAACCAAAGGCATTCGCTTAAGCAACTCTTTAAGAATGACCATATCCTTTGTGGGGACAGAATCAAAACCGCAAATAGTGGCCACATGTGCTTTTTGACGCATAAGATCAGATTGACCGTAAAATGCCGTATCATGAATTTTAAAAATAGCACTTGAAATATAACGCTCATATTGGGGATATCTGCTGCGGTCTCTATGCAATTTTTCCAAAATTTGTTGCAATAAAAGAGCATCTTTTGCTGATTCGGATTTACAGAGGAAAGATGCAGCCCAAATATTTTCTGATAAATAGGACATAAGGTCCTGTTTGTTTTGTATGTTTATGTTCATTTTTTCCCTTTTTGTTTTTTGGTACATTTTTTATTATAGCACAAAAAGTCA
>CAMZEQ010000091.1 GCA_947305835.1 uncultured Alphaproteobacteria bacterium
GGCAGCTCCGCACGCATTTGTCCGATATCTTTGAAAAAGTCTAACATTTCATTCACGTTGCGGCAAATGCGGATCAGCGGATTAACGGGGAACCCCCATCTTTTCAGGGCCTGTAAAAAATCCCAATGTGTTTGAAAGGGCGTGCCTTCATATGCGCCCAACGCATAGGCAAACAAACTTAAATTACGCTGGGCTGTGACGGATGGGTTTAATTGACGTAAACTGCCGGCGGCGGCATTACGTGGATTGGCAAAAACTTTGTCACCTTTTTCTTTTTGGCTTTTATTTAAGGCTAAAAAGTCCGCTTTTTTCATATAAACTTCACCACGGATATCCAATAATTTCGGGGGCTGATCGAATAAACTGTCTCCTTTCAGTTTTTGCGGAAAATCCTGAATTGTTTTTAAATTTTCTGTAATATCTTCGCCGACAGTCCCGTCTCCACGTGTTGCGCCGTGAATAAAGTTTCCATCACGATAGACGGCCGAATAGCCCAATCCGTCAATTTTGGGTTCGGCGACCATATCAATCGGTGTGTCATCGGGTAATCCCAAAAATTTATGCACACGTGCCATAAAGTCCACGACTTCTTCGTCGGAAAACACGTCGCCCAGTGACAGCATCGGTACAGAATGCGTGATTTTTTGAAAACCTTGCGCGACCTGAAAGCCTACGCGTTTGGATAAAGAATTTTCCGGAATCAATTCCGGATAAAGTGCTTCCAATTGTTCGGCTCTGCGGCGTAAAGCATCGTATTCGGCGTCGGAAACCAATGGTGCATCCAGTTGATGATATGCCCGATCATAGCGTTCCAACTTGTCCGCTAAATCTTGTAATTCTTTTTTGATATTTTCGCGATTTTCCATTATCTGATTAGAAAAATTTTAGTATCAAAAAGCAAGGAAAATTCGACATTAAAGATAATTTTATCGTGAATGAAATTTGTTTTTTAAATAAAAATCCATCGCTTGATGGGAAAGAGCCAACAAGGCATCGAAATTGTCATTCGGACTGATTTTGTTTCGGCGAATATGACCGCATTTGGTACACCTGTGTACAATGTAATCATGACCGTTTTTGTGTTCCAATTTTTCAGCCAACATAACCCCTCGGCAATCGGATGCCCGATCACCCGGGTTAACATCTACATGTAGTGATGATAAACATTCCGGACAATGATTTGTATAGCCGTTACCTTTAACATCAGTGCCGCAAACAACGCAGGTAAAATCTTCTATTTTTCTTTGAAATTGTGCTGTTTCCATAGGAGTATTATACCACAAATCTTGAAAAATGCAAGGAAAGAATATGATACAGACAATCTGTCCTTGGTTTTACGGGAAATTATTTTTTCTTTTTGTGTGTTAAAACTTTCGGTTTTGTTTTGGTGGTTTGAATCGGAATGGAACGAATTAACTTTTCCAGTTTCGGGCGGTTTAAATCGATAATTAATAAACCGCTATCCAAATGGGCAGATTCGATTTTTATGCCATCTGCCAAAATAAATGTTTTGATGAAATTCCGTGCCGCAATACCGCGATGCAAGTAATGGCGGGTATCATCATTTTCCTGATGACCGCGAATGATCAATTGGTTATTTTCCTGGGTAATATCCAAATCTTCTTCTTTGTATCCGGCCACCGCTAAAGACATCCTGAGTAATGATTCATTTAATTGTTCGACATTATAGGGCGGAAAAGAATCAGCCCCTTTTGCCACGCGAAACAATAAATCTTCTAATCCGTCAAAGCCAAGCATAAAAGGATTTTGAAAAGGTGAAATCATCGAACGGCTTTCAGTTGACTGATTAAAATTTCTTTGTCTTGTGCCAATTGTTTATCACGTGTCAATAAATTTTCAATAGTTTTGACTGCGTGCATAATCGTGGTATGATCCCGTTCATAAAAGGCCGCAATATCAGGTAGAGCCATCGGTGTCATGATTTTTGTTAAATACATGGCCATTTGGCGGGGGCGGGCAATCGATCGATCGCGTCGTGTTGAACGCAAATCCTTTAACGATAAACGGTAATAATCTGCAACAGCCTGTTGAATTTCAGGTGCGCGGACTTGGCGTTCCATTGTATGTAAAATATCCTTTAAGATGCGTTTTGCCGAATCCAATGTAATTTCACCGCCCAATAATTGACGATGGGCCACCAATCGTTTTAAGGCCCCCTCTAATTCCCGTACATTTGATGTGATGCTTTTGGCCAAAAATGCCAAAACATCTTTGTCCATATCTGCCCCCAGCCTTTTGAGTTTTTCATTTAGGATGCCCAAACGCAGTTCATAACTTGCCGGTTGAATATTGACGAGTAATCCTTGAGCAATACGGGTTTGCAGCCGTTCTTCAATGCCGCGTAATTCCATGGGCGCCGAATCGGAAGATAAAATAATTTTTTTGCCCCGAGCAATCAGATTATTAAATGTATGAAAAAACTCTTCTTGGGTTCGTTGTTTGCCCACAATAAATTGGATATCATCCACCAACAACACGTCCACATTGCGGAATAATTCCTTAAAGTTATTCATGTCTTTGGCCTGTAAAGATTTTAAGAATCGTTGTAAAAATTGTTCGGAAGACAAATAAAGAACAGTTTTTTCCGGATGATTTTCTTTTATGCGCCAGGCACTTGCATGCATTAAATGTGTCTTTCCCAATCCGACGCCGGCCTGTAAATAAAGCGGATTAAACGCCACATTATCGTCATCGGCGATTTTCTTTGCGGCGACATAGGCAAATTCATTGCTGGGACCGACCACGAATGAATCAAAGGTATGTGTTTTATCCAAAAATTGCGTATAAATATCTTCTTGCGGCAGCATTGCAATATTTTTTTGAACAACAGTTTTTTCCTCTTTTGATGTAATCAGCGGTTTTGTTAGCATAATCGGTTGCGGCGGAGGTAAATTTTCCGCTTTTTTGATGCCGATATGAACGGAAGCGTCCGGATTTTTACCAAGCCACCAAGCGCGAATCGCTTCACTGTAACGCATTTGGACCAATTCGCAAATACAGGCGCTGGGTGCCCATAAATTTAATTTGTTATCAGAGGTTCGTTCGGGTACAACACGACTCATCCAACGCATGACAGATGTGTCTTTCAGCTGTTCAGACAGCTGTTGGCACATTTGTTGCCATTCGTTTTGGAATGTTTCCGTGTCCTGCATTTAACCCCTTTCATTTTGGAAAATTGAACCTGGATGCACTCTAGCCAAAAATGAAAAAAAAGTCCACCCTCTTTTAGTTGAATTTTTA
>CAMZEQ010000092.1 GCA_947305835.1 uncultured Alphaproteobacteria bacterium
ATTACCGATTTGCGCGATGAATCCGATCGTCAAGGCGTACGTGTCGTTATTGAGCTTAGGAAAGACGCTTTCCCCGATGTGGTGTTAAATCAACTGTATAAATATACGCCACTTCAATCCAGTTTCGGTATGAATATGTTGGCGCTGAATAACGGGCGGCCGGAACTCATGAACTTAAAACAAATCATTTCGGCATTTTTGGAATTTCGTGAAGAAGTGGTGCGTCGTCGGACAGCCTTTGAACTGAATAAAGCCCGTGATCGTGCGCATGTGTTAGTGGGTTTAGCAATTGCGGTTGCCAATCTGGATAAAGTGGTGGAAATGATCAAAAAGGCCCCGGATCCCAATGTCGCACGTGAACAGTTAATGGCTGAACATTGGTCTGCCCAAGATGTGGAAGGCTTGATCACTTTGATTGATGAGCCGGATCGCAAAGTGGAAAACGGCATTTATATGATGAGCGAAGCACAAGCCCGTGCTATTTTGGAATTAAAACTCAGCCGCTTAACAGGTTTGGAACGCGATAAAATCCATGCTGAAGTCGGTGAATTGGCCGCCCTCATTAAAGGTTATTTGGAAGTTTTATCCAGCCATGAAAAGATTTTGGCGATTATTCGCGAAGAATTGTTGGCGGTCAAAGCTCAATTCCCCGAAGAACGTCGTACCACCATTGAAGATGCTGAATTTGAAGAAGATATGGAAAACCTGATTCCGCGCGAACAAATGGTCGTCACAACCACGAATACTGGGTATATCAAACGCGTGAAGTTGGATACCTATCGTGCGCAACATCGTGGCGGCAAAGGGCGTTCCGGTATGAGTACACGTGATGAAGATACCGTGACGAATTTATTCGTAGCCTGTACACACAGTCCGTTGTTGTTCTTTTCTACCCGCGGTATTGTGTATAAATTAAAGACCTATCGTTTGCCCGAAGGAACACCGCAAAGTTTGGGTAAAGCTTTAATCAATATTTTGCCTTTGCAACAAGGGGAAACAATTTCAACCATTATGACGTTGCCTGAAACAGAGGAAGAATGCGAAAAACTGACCGTTATGTTCGCCACCAGCAAAGGTACAGTGCGTCGCAATAAACTGTCTGATTTCTGGCGCGTCAATCAAAATGGTAAGATTGCCATGAAATTGGATGAAGGCGATAAATTGGTGGGCGTCGCTATTTGTGATGACAATCAGGATATCTTGTTATCCGCCAGAAACGGCAAATGCGTACGCTTCCCCGTAGATGATGTTCGTGTGTTTGCTTCACGCGCTTCCACCGGTGTGAGAGGCATGAAGTTAATCGGTAATGATGAAGTCATGTCTATGAGTGTGTTGAAACACGCCAAAGCAGAAATCGAAAAACGTGATGCTTATTTGAAAGAAGCGGCTGCGCGTCGCAGGGCTGAAGGTATTGCCACTGAAGATGATACAGTAGAAGTGGAAAGCACATCCAACACAACTTTAACACCTGAAGAATTTGAAAAAATGGCCTCTGATGAGGAATTCATTTTGACACTCACCAGTGCCGGCTACGGTAAACGCACCAGCGCCTATGAGTATCGTATTACTTCACGTGGAACGCAAGGTGTGACAAATATTAAGACAGATGAAGGTAAACGTGCCGCGCATGTGATTGCCTCCATGCCGGTCAATAAAGAAGATGATTTGATGTTGGTAACCGATGGCGGTCAATTGATTCGCACGCGTGTGGATGATATTCGTATTGCGGGACGGTCCACAATGGGTGTGATTGTCTTCCGTTTAGACGGCAAAGAAAAAGTTGTTTCGGCAACTACTGTTCCCTATATGGGGGATAGCGAGGAAATATCGGAACAAGAGGATTCGATCTCCAACAATGAATCGGGAACAGAAAATGAACAACAGTCTGATTTATAAAACGGTTTGGCGTTGGCGTCATGGAGTAACGCCGATGCCCATCCTCAGCGATGAAACGGTTTCCCGTAGAACAAGAGAGTTATATCTGCCGGTTTCAAGCAGTACGGATGCTCTGGCTATTTTAAATGAATTGCAACGAAATGGTATCTGCGCCAGCAGTAAAGTGACACATGCGCATCATGATGAGATACCGTCAGGCACGTTGATTGTTTATGCCGCTTTATCACAAAGGAAAAGCTCAGAACAAGAAAAGAAAAATATAGAAAAATTAAAAAAATATATTCAGAGCCAAGGCGGTCATATCTCAGAAAATGACGTATCACCATTAATCACGAAAGCTTTGTCAAAATTGTTCAATAGAGGAGGAAAATAATGTGCCCTTGTCCGTTTTGTTGCAGTATTGCATTTCTGCTCAGTCCTTTATTCTTGTTCAAAGGCCCGCGAAAGTGGTTAAAGAAAAAATTAAGTTTCCATCATAAACATTGCGAAACATGTCAAAATGCCGAACACGAACATTGTAAAGAGGCGCACATCAAATGTACATGCGAAAGATGTAAACATAAAAAGTAAACTATCCGTTTAAAAAAATCAAAAAATACTCTCTTAAAAAATTCTTTAATTCATTAAAAATTTAAAACAAATTACCCAATACGCCCGGAGCTATTGTACCCAACGGATGAAATGTCGTTTTGGGGGCAAACAAGCTTCCTTTAACAGAATAAGGGACGCTGATGAGCCCACCCCCTTCACTTTTTCTGAATAAAAATCCGATTAACGGAATCTTACCGGGCAAGCTGTTAATACCATAGGCCGGGACTACAGAGCCGGATAAATTAATTTTACCTGATTGGACTTCACCTTCAAAAGTAATGCCTAAAGACATGCCGGCCATGTAAGCATCCGTTATTTTCAAACGGTTGTTTACATCCAATGTAAACGGTAATTGTAATTCGTCAAAAACGATATCTTTACCCAAAAAAGCATCCACAATTCCCAAAATTGTCAAAGCCTGCATCACAAAGCCGGGATCTTTAAACTGGAACTGATCAATTTTTAAAATTCCGGATAAATGACCATCTTTGTTTTGATCGGCCATAAACGATATTTTACCACCATCAAAGCGATCAGATAAATTCAAATAGTCCATCAAATCACCGAAGTCAGCGTAGCTGCCCTGAAATTGCTTTTTATTACCGTCATAAATCAAAATAAAAGGAGAAGATAAATCCGCTTGACTGTGAAAATTTTGCCACAATTCGAATTGCCTGTTGGCTTTAACAATTAAATTTTGAATATGTTTTTGTGAATTTAAAATTAATCGATCC
>CAMZEQ010000093.1 GCA_947305835.1 uncultured Alphaproteobacteria bacterium
TTGGGGAAAACAGATGAAAGTTCGGATAAGTTAAAGGGTAAATCATCCAAATCGAATACGGGAATTGCAAAACGTCCGGCAAAGGAAAATTTAAACGGATCAAAGGAACCTTGTGCATTTAATACAAAGTTTGTGTCCGTAATTTGAGCTTGAATTGCTGTTTGAGTCCCTACATTTGTGACTTCCAGTGAAATGGGTTTTTTCAACAAATTTGATCCTGTTTGGATCGTATAGGCAGAAAATTGGATTTTACTTGTATCATCAAAATAATCGTTGATTAACAGATTCACCCGGTTCATCGATAAATCAGAGGTCAAATAATTGGCGTTTTGGACCAAAATTCTGAAATGCGTATCGCTTGTTTTTTGCGCTAATGTAATTTGTAAATTCATTGTGCTGGCATCCAATGACAGATCTTCGGACTTTTCACCGGCAACGCCTGTTAATTTAACATTCTTAATGGGGGCTTCGATTTGCAAATAAGGACTGCTCAATTGTAATCTGATATTTTCTTTTTGGGCTGGCAAAACAGTAAGAGACGGGTTATTGGTAAAACGAACCAGCTGACCTTTCACATCAAATTGGATATTTTTCATCTTTAAGATGGCGTTATCCCTTAAAGAGTAAGAGCAGCCCATTTCTTCGGCAGAACAGACTAATTCTCCGGTCATAATGGTATCTAAACCTTCAATAATCATACTTTTATGTACCAAACGGCGCAGATTAATTCTTAATGGTTTGTTTGTTTTTAATTTTTTATCCTGAGTCCACGCTAAATCTTTAAAGTTAAAAGTAGCATCCGTCGTGAAATTGGATATGTGCATTCCATCCGATGATTCCCCTGTCGAAAACAATAAGCTGCCGTCAAAAGTATTTTGATCATTACGTTTTAATTCTCCCCGGATTGTTTTCAATGAATAAGCATAATTCAACAATACGTTAAATTCAATTGTTTGCACTAAATTACCTTGCATTTGAATATTAATTTCGCCCTGTAATTCTTCTTTGGGGCGTTGCGGCAAAGCTAGAAATCCCGGTTTATTTGTTTTTATTTTAATCTGACGCGCATTTTCAGGGCCTGTAACTTCCAAAGACGCATCTATTTTCAAAAAATCTTCATCAATTGAAAAAGGTATAACCAATTGATTATCACCCATATAGGTTCCGGACAAAGAAAAAGAAATCGGTATGGTGTGATCTTTTCCTTGAATGTTTAAAAACGCATTGTTAATGCGAATGACATTAACGTCTAATTTTAAGCCGGTTTGTTTCGGGTTACTGAATGCCTTTAACAATTTGACAATCAATTCTAAATCATCATTAATGGCGTTCGGTGAAATGTTAATGTTTAATGCATTGGCTTCCACCATACGGATTCTGTTTTGTAAAAAGTCCGCAAAAGTGGAATGGATGGTAATTTCCGGGATGGTATAGTTGTTATTCTGATCTCTTAAATTAATCACTTTTATTTTTGAAAAAGAATAATCTGTCATATCCAGTGAATCATATTGAATACCTCTTTCGGAAAAAAACTTTTTCGTATATGTCGGTAATTGCGTAAATGAGAATATGGATAACAACAGCGTTATAATTCCCGCAAGGTATAAAATTCCCATACAACATGCCCACACGGCACTCAAAAAAATGAAAAATCTTTCATGAGAACGTCGTAACTCGTCCATCCAAAAGGTTAATTTCATAAAGATGGCAATGATGGAAATGAGTGGGGCCGTCTTCTTTTTGGGAACCGCGATAATTTCTTCATCTTCTGCCGTAATTTGGGCATACAGGTCATTGGGATTGTTTGTACGGTGCGGTGTTTGGGGTACAGTCGCTGCTTGAGCCGGTGCATTTTGCGCCGCAGCTGAGGCAGGTATGGCCGATGGCGGCACGGCTGACGGTGGTTGCGCGGAAACGGGCGAAACCACGGGGCGCGTTGCAGCTGCCGACATAGGCGATGATGGAGGCATCGGTTGATTTGGATCCATTAATTACTCCCCTTTGCGGGTATCATAACGTTATTTTGTTGCTTCGTCAAGTAATTTTTTAAAGTTTTCTTCATTTAAAATAAGAATATTTAATCTTTGGGCTTTTTCATATTTGCTGCCAGGTTCGGAACCTGCCACAACATAAGACGTTTTTGAGCTGACAGAGCCGCTTACTTTTCCACCTAATTCTTGAACGCGGGCTTTGGCTTCTTCGCGTGGCATTGAGATTGTTCCGGTAAAAACAAATGTTTTTCCTTTTAAGGGTTGATTTTTATTGAAAGAAACAAAATCTTGAACCGTTAGAATCTTCATTAGTTCCGATAGCAGTTTTTGATTATGTTCTTCGGTGAAAAAGTCCCGAATATCTTCAGCCATGGTTGTGCCTATACCGTCAATTTCAATAAGTTTTTCGATGGCGTTTTCCGCACAACACATATTTTTAAAATTTTCCCAACTGATAAAGTGTTCGGCCAGCAGTTTGGCTGTGGCCTCACCGATTTCGGGAATACCTAAGGCATAAATAAAACGTGCCAAAGAAACCGTTTTTGCCTTCTCAATTGCATCCAACAGATTCAACACGGATTTTTGCCCCCAACCTTCCAGTGAAAGCAGCTGCAGTTCATAATTTTCTTTTAACCGAAAAATGTCCACGGGATTTTTGATCCAACCCATATTGAAAAAATCTTCCACATTTTTGTTGCCGAGCCCTTGAATATCAAAAGCATCTTTAGATACAAAATGTTTCAATCGTTCTTGGGCCTGTGCGGGGCAGGTGAGCCCGCCCGTACAAAAAGTGACGGCATCTGTTCCTTCGCGCGCGGCATGGGCACCGCATACAGGACAATTTTTGGGGAATTCGAAAGGTCGGCTGTCAGCGGGACGTTTTTCTTTTACAACGCGTACTATTTGGGGAATGACATCACCGGCACGTTGAATAATGACTGTGTCGCCTTCACGAATATCTTTGCGCATGATTTCATCGGCGTTGTGCAAAGTGGCATGTTGCACCAATACCCCCCCGACATTGACAGGTTCTAAATCGGCAACAGGGGTCATGGCACCGCTGCGTCCTACTTGAACACGGATTTTATTCAAACACGTAAAGGCTTGTTCGGCGGGAAATTTATGGGCAATTGCCCAACGGGGTGAGCGTGCAATAAAGCCCAAGCGTTTTTGTAAATTAAAATCATTAACTTTATAAACCACACCGTCGATGTCATAAGGCAGATCCG
>CAMZEQ010000094.1 GCA_947305835.1 uncultured Alphaproteobacteria bacterium
CCGTTTTTGTTCAGCTTCACGTTTTTCTCTTTCCAATTTTTGCAACAAATCTTTTAAATCTTGCGCTTTGGCGGCTAAAGCTTCGGCTTTTTTCTTGGATTCATTATAATAGGCCGCGTACTGAGCATGCATCAACTTTTTTTGCAACAGCAAACGATTCATTTGATCCGTTTGTTCTTTTAAATTGGAATAAGTTCTTTGAATGTCCATCATTTTTTGGAAAATTTCCTGACGCACCGAAGAAAGTTTTGCCAAATCTTCGCGTGTTTGATCACGCATTTGACCGATCACAGGCAAACTGTATTTCATTAAATTGCGACTGCGAAACATATTTACCGGTGTTTTTGTTTGAAAAATCAATAATTCCGTCGGACGCAATGCCAAAGTTTGTAAACCTTTCATTACACGATACAATTGTTGATCGGATAAATTTAATTTTTGTTCCAGATCAGATTGTTGTTGTTCCAAATCCGATTTTCTTTGTTCTAAGGAAGATAGTTTGTCTTCCTGTGATTGGATTCGTTTGGCCACCATTATCAGCTTGCCGTGCACCGATTTAACTTCTTGATTTAAAACGGCCGCCTTTCGTTCTGATTCTTTTTGGGTCAAACGTTCTTGGCGTAACTGTTCTTCGACTTGACGCAAATCATTAGGGGTGGGCTCAGACATCACAGATGTCCCCATTAATAAAATACCCATCCCCAATAATATTTTTTTCAATATTTACCCTTCAATTAAAGATTTTCCAGTCATTTCAACCGGTTGCGGCAAGTTCAGTAAATGCAGCAATGTCGGGGCCACATCGGCCAATTTTCCGTGATTCAACTTTTGCACACCGTGTGCATTAAATAAAACAGCCTGAACCGGCGTATTGGTATGCGCTGTTTTGGGTTTACCGTTATCATCCAGCATATCCTCACAGTTGCCATGATCAGCGGTAAAAAAGGCGCAACCATCTACTTTTTTAAGAGCTTGTAACAATCGGCCCACACATGCATCCACTGTTTCAACCGCTTTAACGGCAGCCGCCATTGATCCCGTGTGTCCAACCATATCCCCGTTGGCATAATTGACCACAATGACATCAAATTTTTGACTTTCAATCGCTTCCACCAATTTATCTGTCACAGCGATTGCTGACATTTCTGGCTGTAAATCATAGGTCGCCACCTTGGGAGACGGCACCAAAATGCGTTCTTCACCGTCAAAGACTGCCTCACGTCCACCATTAAAAAAGAACGTTACATGAGCATATTTTTCGGTTTCGGCAATACGTAATTGCTTAAGTCCCGCATTTGCCACTTCTTCACCGAATATATGCTTCAAATCTTCCGGCGGAAACAAAGTATGCATCCATGCGGTATGTTCCGATGAATATTCCGTCATTGCCACGGCATCACAAAAAGCCACAACACGTGAACGTGGGGCCGAATTAAAATCAGGTTGCAACATCATTCGTGTAATTTCGCGCGCCCGATCCGAACGGTAATTAGCCATCACAACAGCATCACCGTCTTTCATACCTTGATAATCGCCAATCACACACGGCACCACGAATTCATCAAAGATTTCTTTTTTATAGGAATCTTCAATCGCTTGAACAGGCGTATCAAACCGGGGGGCTTGAGCATTGACAATAGCTTCATAGGCCAAAGTAACACGTTCCCAACGATTATCACGATCCATCCCGTAATAACGTCCGCCCAATGTACCGATACTGACCAAAGGCATATCATGTATGTTATCGAGCAATTCTTGCACAAAACCTTTGGCCGAACTGGGCGGCGTATCACGCCCATCCAAAAATCCGTGAATCGCCGTGCGGATCCCGGCCTGATTCAATAAGTTTGCCAAAGCAATAATATGCCGTTGTTGGGCATGAACGCCGCCGGGGCCCAATAATCCCATCAAATGACAAGTACCTTTTGTTTTTTTCAAATTTTCAATTAATTGTAATAAGACGGGATTGTTGTCCAACGTATGATTTTCAATTGCCTGATCGATTCGGGGTAAATCTTGCATCACAACGCGCCCGGCACCCAAATTTGTGTGGCCTACTTCAGAATTTCCCATCTGACCATTCGGTAAACCGACATGCAAGCCGGATGTTTCCAACATAGTGGTCGGCCAATTTTGAATCAATTCGTGCCACACAGGGGTTTTCCCCATTTCAATAGCGTTGTTTTCTTTGTTTTGACGATAACCCCATCCATCCAAAATACAGAGCATCACCGGTTTTTGAGTCATTTTTTATCCTTTCTTTTATTAATTTTTTCCCTTATTATAATGATAATTTTCAAAAAAGTGTACTTTTTTTTAAAAAAAAGCGTGCTTTTTGTAAAAAAAATGTGTATACCTATTATCAGAATTACAGATAAAGGAGTCAAAAATGTCAATTTTCAGTCGTATTTTTTCATCTAAGATCACAGCAGATGTCTTACAAAAAGCCTTAAAAAAAGGGGAATTTGTTTTTTATTACCAACCTGAATTTGATTTAAAAACAGGGGAAGTTTTGGGTGTGGAAGCTTTAATGCGTTGGGTAAACGGTAAACGCGGAATTGTTCCGCCAAATGAATTTATCCCTGTTTTGGAACAAAGCGGATTGATCAGTCAATTTACTGATTTCCTCCTTAAACAAACCTTGTCGGATTTGCGCAAGATCCATGAAGCCGGATTAAAGAATGTCTTTTTGGCAATCAATTTGTCAGTTGTTCAATTAAAACAAAAGGACATTGCCGAAAAAATCCAAACAGCGTTACAATCCGCCTACATCAATTCTTCCTTTTTGGAATGTGAAATCACCGAAACAAAAGGTATAGATCACGAGCTTTTGGAAAGCGATGTATTCAAAAAACTGCAAGATCTGAATGTATCTATTTCAATTGATGATTTCGGCACAGGCTATTCGTCATTTGATTATTTGCGTTCTTTAAAGATCAAAAAGTTAAAAATTGACCAAGATTTTGTGCGCGAAATGTTTGATAATCCAAAAAATCAAACGATTATGGCCTCTATGATTCAATTGGGTCATGATTTGGGCTTGCCGGTGTTGGCAGAAGGGATTGAAACAACCGGTCAAAAAGAATGGTTGCAAGAACACGGATGCGATATGGGACAAGGCTATTGGTTTTCACGTCCGTTGCCCATCGATCAACTTTTGGACTTTTTGCAAAAAAAAGTTAAAAAAGAT
>CAMZEQ010000095.1 GCA_947305835.1 uncultured Alphaproteobacteria bacterium
CCCGGCAAAATCGGACATGCGGGGACCTTGGATCCTTTGGCCAGCGGCGTTTTGCCGATTGCTTTGGGTAAAGCAACCCGCTTAATTCCTTTCGTGATGGAAGATAAAAAAACATACGAATTTTCCGTTCAATGGGGCATCGAAACAGATTCGGATGATTTGGCCGGAAAAAAAGTGGCTTTTTGTGATAAAAAACCGACACCAAAAGAAATTGAAACCGTCTTGCCGAAGTTTATGGGGCAGATTACACAAACACCGAATGCTTTTTCAGCCATCAAAATTAACGGGAAAAGAGCCTATGATTTGGCACGGACCGGCCAAAATGTCCCCATGAAGCCGAGGTCTGTCATGATTTATGATTTAAAATTGTTAAAGGCAAATGACAGTCAAGCTGATTTCGTGGCAACTGTCGGCAAGGGAACCTATATTCGTACCTTGGCACACGATATCGCGCACGCTTTGAATACTGTGGGGGTGGTGGTGCGCTTACATCGGATCCAAGACGGCCCTTTTGATATCGAACAATCTGTTACATTAAATGAAAATTTGACAGATGCTGTTTTGCCCATGGAAAAAGTCCTGGGGACTTTGCCGCAATTGAAAATAAATGCCGAAATGGCGGAACGTATTCGTCACGGACAAAGAATTAAATCAAATGAATTTGCTCATTTATCGGGAATATACGCTTTGATGTACAATGATCAAATAGTGGCAATTGCCGAAATAAAACAAGGTGTTTTACATCCCAAAAGTGTTTTTTAACGGTGAATTTGCATTTTATGATAAAGTATGCTAAGCTGAACAAAAAAGGAGTTTAATACAATGAATTTGTTTTTTAATAAGCGTTTTATACCGTTACTATCTTCGCATTTTTTATCGTCTATTAACGATGCGTTTATGCGTACACTGTTTTTGTTTTACGCAACCTATAATTTAACAAAAGGAAGTACGGCTTTTGTGGCGGCCGGTGTAATTTTTTATGCGCTGGCTTTTTGTGTCGGCAGCACATTTGCCGGTCAAATTGCCGACAAAATTTCCAAAAAGAAATTTTTGATGTTATTCAGAATTATTGAAACAGGCGCCTTGATTTTAACTTTGGGGGGCGTTTCTTTGGATTCACGATGGGCCTTATTGGCCATTATGGGCGGTTTAGGGTTTGTCGGGGCTTGCTTGCGGGTGGCTGATTATTCGTTGATGCCGGCGTTGGTGGCTGAACGTGATTTAGTCAAAGCAAACGCATGGATAAAATCATCCTCTTTGATCGGTTTGGGATTATCTGCTTTAATGGTAATGTTGATTGTAAAATTTGGAATCCCAGGAACTTATGTATGCGGATTGGCCGTCGTTCTGTCTGTGCTGAGTTTGGCATTAACGTACGGTTTGCCCGAACAAAAAGCAATGGATCCGGAAACACGTGTGGTTAAAAATCCTGTTCATGTATTTGATTTTATTTCCAAGACATTAAAATATAAATTTGACGATTGGGCCTATTTGATCGGGATAGCCTGGTTTTGGGTGTTGATGAGTTTGGTCGGGATGATGTCCGGTGAATATGCCCAAGAAATTTTAAAAGCCCGTTGGTCGGTGGTGGCCTTTTTATCTGGGGCTATTTTTCCGTTGGGATACATTTTGGGGGCTGTTGTTTGCGTGCGTTCATCCAGAAAGCGGCTCGGTTCTCAGGCAATGTGGGTTGGATTTTTGATTTCATTTGTTTTGCTGGATTTTGTTTTTGCCGGTCGTGCATTAAGCCATATTGAAGTGAATAAAGCCATTACCATTTTTAAATTATTAACAGGTGGCATTTATTGGCATGTTTTGTTAAATGTTTTGGCTTTGGGCTTTTTGGCGGCGTTGTATATTATTCCGTTTTACGCGCAGTTACAAAAGCATTCGCAAGCCCAAGTTATGGGGCGTCTTTTTTCATTCAGCGGTTTGTTAAATGCGGCCATGATGGCGGCGGCTTTTATGGTCATTTTATCCATGAGGTTGTTCTTTTTCAGTTTATCTGATGTAGTTATTTTCTTTGCTGTTTTGAATTTATTGGTGTCTTTGTATTTTGTTCGTTTGTTGCCGATTGAACAAAGGCGCCGCTTTTTTAAGAAGGTATTGGGTTATTTATTCAAAGTGAAGGTTTGCGGTTTGGAAAATTTACCCAAAATCGGGGAACGTTGTTTGATTGTTTGTAATCATACCAGCTATAGGGATGTTTTGTTGATTTCGACCTTCATTGACCGCCCGATTGTGTTTTCCATTAACGAAAGATTATTGGAAAAGACATTGGTTAAGTTTATGACGAATTTGGTGGATTTGCGTCCGTTGGATCCGGTCAGCCCCTTTGCGGTAAAGACGATGGCGGGGGAATTAAAGCAGAATAAAACTTGTATGATTTTTAACGGCGGGTTGTTGGAAGGCGGTAACACGCGGTTGAAAATTTATGAAGGGACAGCGATGATGGCCTTGAAAGGTGATGCCCCGATTGTACCTATTCGTATTGATGGTGCGGCCTATACATTCGGTTCGCGCGTGTTGGGGAAAAGAACATGGTTTAAGGCTTTCCCAAGGATTACTTTGACCGTCATGCCGCCGGTTAAATTTAAATATCCGGAATCCATGCCCAATCGTGAACAAAGAATGCGTTCATCGGGCAAATTATATGATGTTATTTCCAATATGGTTTTTGAAAGTTATGATAAAGACAGGACGATTTTCCAAGCCATTGCGGATGCCATGAAAATACGTGGACATATGTTCCGTGTTTTGGATGACACGACCCGAAAACCGCAAACGTTTGCCAGCGTCTTTTTGAAATCATTTGTCTTGGGGGCATTAATTCAAAAGGCTTTGCCGAAAGAACAACGGGTTGGGGTAATGATTCCGACTTCTGCAGCTTGTGCATACACATTTTATGGGCTTCAAGCCTACGGTAAAGTGCCGGCCATGATCAATTTTACAGCAGGTCCGAAAGCGGTCGTCAGTACCTGCCAAACGGTGGGATTGAAACATGTTGTAACTGCGCATAAGGTTGTCCAAATGGCCAAATTGGAAAATTTGGTGACTGAATTGGAAAAAAATGACGTAAAGGTATTGTATCTGGAAGATTTAAAATCTTCTTTAACATTATCCGATAAATTACGCGGTATGTGGGGCGCTTTGTTCCCGCGGTGTGTTTATAAAAAAACGA
>CAMZEQ010000096.1 GCA_947305835.1 uncultured Alphaproteobacteria bacterium
AGCCATACGCATCAATAATTAAAGTTAAACAATTATATGAAATTGTCGTTAAGTTAGTTTTTTTAGCGTTATAGTCAAGAATTATTTGTCGGCAAAATGCTTCAGAACAGCGTGAAGCTCCTGCATTGTCGCGCAAATATCGGCAACACCGGCATCAAGGCATTTTTGTTTATAAACTTCATTGTTATTGCCTTCGGCGCCGACAAAAGCAATACATTTGATACAGGCAGCATTGGCAGCGGCAAAATCATTTAAGCTGTCACCGATTACAAGACAATCGGATAGCGGTTTATTGTTATCTTTAGCGGCTAATAGAAATAAATCCGGTGCCGGTTTGCCGTGTTTAACCATATCTGAAGTGTAGCATTTATATAAAGGAATATATTGTTTCAACCACGGAAATTTGAGCATTTTCATTTCTTGTTGTGATTTGGTGGCACCGGTGGCGATACAGTGTTCAAAAGCCGTGTCGGATATAACATCACGCACGCCGGGTATTTCTTCCAAAAAGCGCATTCCAGCATAAATCTGACCGCGCTGAACTTCATCGATGAAGGCATCATCCAGAACTAAATCCGGAAATTCTTTTTTGATGCGCAATACCTTGGTTTTATCGGAAACGCCGACCAATAAATCGGTGGTTTGCTTATCGGATAAAACAAGATTTTTACGCTGTTGCAATAAGTCTCGCCAAACTTTAATCCAAAGTTTTTCGCTATCGGCAATGACGCCGTCAAAATCCCAGATAATCAGTTTTTTCATCGATACCTCGTACTCTTATGCTAAAGAAATTTATCAATAAGTCAAGTACAACAGCTTTTATCGCCAAAAATCTCAGATATTTTACTCTTTTTAAAGCAAATAAGCCTACAATATTTCCAGAAATTTTCAAAATAAAGAGGTATTTAAATGCACGGCTTACACCCATTGATTGTTGATTTGACGTTGATTACGGTCTATGCAGCCATTACCACGCTTATATTTAAGAAATTGAAGCAACCGATGGTGTTAGGTTATTTGCTGGCAGGCATTTTAGCCGGTCCGTATTTTAATTTTGTGCCGACAGTGACTGATCGGGCAAATTTAAACCTGTGGGCGGATATTGGTGTGATATTCCTTTTATTCAGCTTAGGTTTGGAGTTTAGTTTCAAAAAAATGCTGGCAGTTGGTAAATCGGCGCTGATTACCGCGATGCTTAATCTGTTTTTAATGCTGTTTGTCGGTTATTATGTCGGTATGCTCATCGGATGGAGTACGACTGACAGCTTCTTCCTCGGTTCAATGATTTCAATGTCATCAACAACCATCATCATCAAGGCCTTTGATGATTTGAATATCAAAAAACAAAAATTTACCGATTTGGTTTTCGGCGTGTTGGTTATTGAAGATATTATGGGTGTTTTACTGCTTGTTTTGTTGCCGACAGTGGCTGTCGGACAGGGGTTTAATGGTGGCGAACTCGGCATGAGTGTGACAAAGTTGCTGTCATTTTTAGTGTTGTGTTTTGTTTTCGGAACTTATATCGTACCGACGATATTGCGAGGGTTAAAAGATTTTCTTAATGACGAGATGCTACTGTTGTTTTCGGTGGCACTCAGCTTGTCGATGGTTTATTTGGCAGTTTCATTCGGTTTTTCTTCAGCTTTGGGTGCGTTCATTATGGGCTCAATTCTTTCGGAAACCGGCGTTATTCATCGAGTTGAAAGCGTGATTAAGCCACTAAAAGATTTCTTTGGTGCCGTATTTTTCGTGACAGTCGGTATGATGGTCAATCCGGAAATGTTTGTGGTATATGCCTATCCTATTATGGTAATTACATTAGTTGTTTTGTGCGGTATGGTGACTTTTTCGATTTTCGGTTTTGTTGTGTCCGGTCAAAACTTAAAAACAGCGGTGGCTTGCGGTTTTTCATTGGCACAAGTCGGTGAATTCGCGTTTATTATTGCCGCATTAGGTATGAGCCTCGGTGTGTTGGATGATTTTGTATACCCGATAATCGTAGCTGTTTCGGTCATTACGACATTCTTGACACCTATTATGATTAAATCTTCCGGTAAAGCGCAGAAGTTTTTGGAAAAACAATTACCTGAGAATTGGTTGACTTACATCAATCAAAACTCTAAGATTAGTGCTAAAGCTTCGGAAGAAGATGAGTTGTGGCGCGAGCTTTTTAAAAATACGTTTATTCGTATTTTTCTGTTTTCGATTATATTGTCGGCTATTTTGATTTTTGTCGGAAAATGGGTACGGCCTTATATGTTGTTATGGTTACCGAATTGGTTTGCTCGCGGTGTAACGACCGGAATTACGCTTTTGTTGATGGCTCCGTTTTTAAAGGGGCTGGTTGGTTGGAATACTTTATTATCAGAAAAAGTGAAAATTTTATTTAATAAAATTTCTTTCAGAAAAGCGGACAATACCGATGATATCGAACAAAATCCGATTGATGCGGAAAATATGGATAAAAAAGCTAAATTTGCCATGCCGGAACGGGTTAAGGAAGTGTTGCAGGAAAATAAGGATAAGGTTAAGGGCTTGCTCTCAAAAGACAGAATGTTGCAAATTTATACGGACTTGTGGTTTTCTAACCGCTCTAATAGATTATTGTTAGTTATTTTGACCAGTATACGGATGCTGGTGGTTTCTTTCTTCATTGTGACGGCAGTCCATCAATTTTTAACCGAAAATCCACGTGTGGTTTTTGTATTGCTGCTTTTTTCGATTTTACTGATTACACGCTCGAAATGGCTTTTGAAACAGTATGTCAAAATGGAAAGTCGTTTTTTGGATAATCTGAAAGGTGATCTGGAGGAAGAGGAAGATAAATGGAAATTTTATCTTTCATAGCACTGATTATGCTTTTGATTTTGATTATGGCGATTTTAATCGTCAGCGTTGTTTTTACTTATTTTACAGTCAGTTCCGGTTTTATGCACTCATCACCGCCCGTACCCTCGTGCGGCAAGGTTAAAGATGCTATGCTTAATGACGTAGCAGAATATCTTAAAGATAAAGATGGTAAGATTGTTATGGATTTGGGTAGCGGTTGGGGAACGCTCTTGTTGCCGCTTGCCAAGCAATTTCCGCAACATACTTTTGTTGGGATTGAATATGGGTGCATTCCATACATGGTTAGTTGTTTGCGAGCCAAAAGACTTAAAAATATTAAGTTTTATCGT
>CAMZEQ010000097.1 GCA_947305835.1 uncultured Alphaproteobacteria bacterium
CATCCGCATGCATGAGCTCTCCTTTTCTTTTGCCCAAATCTAACACTTTTTGCCAGCCCAGTCAAGAAAAAAGATTGCTTTTTGATTTGTTTTTGCTTACACTGCATATCGCGTTATGTTGTGTAACATTTAAAGAAAGGAAAAATATAAGATGAAACTAATTAAATTGGCCATTGTGGCTGCTGCTTTGTTGGGATTGGCTGCCTGTACAGGTATGCGCGGGTACCATGGTAATCAAAAAGTGTGCGAAAATCACAACTTTTTAGGTATTTCCATTAATGAGATCGTTTCTCCGTGCAATCCTAAATAATAATTGACGGGCCTTTGGACGAATAATCTGAAGGCCCTTTACCCTATGCAAATAAAAAATATTTTTTGGGATGTAGATGGTGTTTTGGCTAATTTGAATTATGCCTATTATTATTTTTTAAAAAATTACCCGACCTATGCCGAACAATATAAGGACATGAAGTGGGAAGATTTAGATAAAGTATTACCCATTAACCCCAAATATGGTGCCTTGGATTTAAAGTGTCATCCCACAATGGGTGATCAGATGGATTATGATTTTTGTCATCATCCTGAATTTTTTGAAAATCGCCCTTTATATCCTCATGTAGTTGAAACTTTACGTTCTTTGAACGAAAAGGGCTATCGTCAATTTACATTATCGGCCAGTTTTGATCCGGAAGTAAAAAAACGTTTTCTAAATAAATTATTGGCGCCTGTATCTGATTTTTTGACAATAGAATGTGTGGGGCATGGTAAATTTTTGCATGATACCACCAAAGAGGGTAAATTTTTGGAATGTTTTGAAAAATATAATCTGAATCCCGAAGAAACATTGTTGGTGGATGATCGTATTTACAATATGTATGCTGCCCTGAATGTGGGTGTTTTGCCGTTGCGTATGCGGTGTGAGTTTACCACTGATTTACCCGACGATTTACAGTGGATTCACCAAGTTCATAATGTTGCAGAAGTTGAGGATTGGTTAGAGCAAAAGGGCTATCTTAAGCTTTGCCGGCCTTCGGGGCAAACTGATTTGCCGAAAACCCCAACAAACTGATTGCTTTTTCCCATTTTTGTTCGTAAGGTGTTTCAAATAAAATTTCTTTATTGGCCGGTACGGAAAGCCAAATATTACCCATTATTTCTTCTTCCATTTGGCTGGGTGCCCATGTGGCGCAACCGACGGCTACCAAGTACTGATTTGGTTTGTGGCCCAAAGCAATTTCACCTAAAATTTCCTGAGTTGTTGTCAAACAAATATCATCTGTAATTTTTTGGGTTTCTTGATAAAAAACTTCCGGAGTATGCAGAATAAATCCCTGCAAACGATGATCGGGACCACCGATTAAAACGGGGGGAAAAGAACAATCTTCCGTGACCGGCATCTTTAATTGTTCCAAGATTTCCCGACAGGTAATCTTTTGTGTCGGGTTATTAATTACAATTCCGCGGGCGCCTTCAGTTTGAGTGTGATGTGTCAGGTAAATAACTGCACGTTGAAAAGCGGCATCTTCCATTTGTGGCATTGCCACCAATAAAGATCCCTTCATCGATTCGAAAGGCGGTAATTCCCGTTCAGCCATCAAAATCCTTTTCTACGCCCGAATAATCATCCAGATAATCATTGATTTCGCCCAAATCATCTGTGTCTGTTTCTTCCATATCCATCATTTCATCTTTTGTTTTATCATCGGCATCATCCGCCAATGTATTCGTCATTTGCAATAAAACCTCGGTATCCATGTCTTCAGTATTTAAATGAGTTGATTCTTTTTTCAAAATTTTATTCAAGCTTTTTTCTTTTTCGGATTGATATGCTGATTCGTCATACTGTTTCCCGCATTTTGGACAGGTAAATTTCTTTTTGCCCATATCATAAAAAAACGCGCCACATTTGGGACAACGGCGTTTAATTCCACGTTTATCTTGCATTGTTTATCCTTTCGTTAGTGCCCTTGTTTTGCACGATTTTTATACGTTTGTCAATATAAAAAATGATATTCGATAAAAAAACTTGCACTTTATTAAAAATTATGTTAAAATAAGCCCGTTTTATTCGGGTGAATAAGGCATCGCGTCAAAGGGTCGATTGTCGTGATTTTGTGAAAGACCGCTCTTAAAAGTCCGCGGGTTTTACTCGTTGGCCAACAAAAACAAATAATAATATGATTAAGAAAGAAGAACAAATGCCTGAATCTGTTGAAGATTTTGGTGCATTATTGGATGAATATATGGGCAAACGTCCTGTTCAAGGACAGGTTGTCAAAGGGACAATTACGGCTTTAACAAAAGATGAAGTGATTGTTGATGTGGGATTAAAGTCCGAAGGACGTATCCCCGTTTCCGAATTCGGCACACAAAGTGTCAAATTAGGTGACGAAATTGAAGTTTACATTGAACGCTATGAAGATCGCAACGGTAATGCTGTTTTATCACGCGAAAAAGCACGTCGTGAAGAGGCTTGGGGCGATTTGGAAAAAGCGATGGCTGCCGGCGAACACGTTAACGGTACCATTTTCGGTCGCGTTAAAGGTGGCTTTACGGTTGATTTAAAGGGGGCTACGGCTTTCTTGCCCGGTTCGCAAATTGATGTGCGTCCGATTCGTGATATGACACCGTTGATGGGTGTTGAACAACCTTTTGCTATTTTAAAGATGGACAAATTGCGTGGTAATATTGTTGTGTCTCGTCGTGCGATTTTGGAAGAACAACGTGCTCAACAATGCGCTGATATTATCAAGAATATGAGTGAAGGCCAAGTGGTTGAAGGTACCGTGAAGAATATCACAGATTACGGTGCTTTTGTTGATTTGGGCGGCGTGGATGGTTTGTTGCATGTGACAGACATGTCCTGGCGCCGTATTGCCAACCCGGCTGACATTATGAAAGTCGGTGATAAGATCAAGGTCCAAATTATTAAGTTCAACTCTGAAACAGGTCGTGTTTCTTTGGGTATGAAGCAAATGGAATCTGATCCGTGGGTGGGTGTGAATGCCCGCTATACAGTCGGCACCAAAGTGACCGGTAAGATCAGCAACATCACGGATTATGGTGTGTTTGTTGAATTGGAAAACGGTGTGGAAGGTTTGGTCCACGTGTCTGAAATGAGCTGGACAAAGAAAAATGTTCACCCCAGCAAGATTGTGACGATGGGTC
>CAMZEQ010000098.1 GCA_947305835.1 uncultured Alphaproteobacteria bacterium
AGCTTTTCGGTTGTATAGCCGGGGGCGTAGGTGTTTTCTGCGCACAGACAGAACTTATAATCTTGTTGAAATTTTACCTTATTCGGAACGGGTCCACCAACAGAATTACGCCATTTTCCGCCGGAAGCCACAGTTTTATAAGCCGACAGCATTTCAAACATTTTTTCACGTATACCGTCTGTTTGGGTTGAATTTGAAATGACCGTTGCACAAAAAGAGCGATTTAAACTGTCTTCTTTTGTGAATAAAAGTTCTTTTTTTCGAGCTGATTCAATATCTGTTTTATACTGGGCCCATAGAGGAAGTCGTAAATACCTGTCTCCAAAAGAAAGTTCTGAAAATCCAATAGCATAATCGCAATAGTTAAAGTTTGGAATTAAGTTTTCTCCGGTCCAAAAAATACGAATACAATCATAATTATGATGTTCATTATCGGCCGGTGTATAAAAAATATAATCAGGATTCTCCGATAACTGGAAATTATATTTTGAAGACATCAACTTAACCAATGGAAAATCTTCCATAACGAAATTTTTTCCAAAGCCGCAAAAAGCCACTTTAATAACTTTGGGATCCATCATTTGACTCCTGTTGAACCAAAACCGCCGGCAGAACGTGTGGTCATATCATCCACAACGCCTTCCGCGATTTCCGGGCGAATAATGGGGCAGATCACTGCTTGAGCGATCCGATCACCGGGGTTGATAATAAAAGGTTCTTGACCGCAATTGATTAAGATCGTCATCACTTCGCCGCGATATCCGAAATCCACGGTCCCGGGGGAATTGACAACAGAAATGCCGAACTTCGCAGCCAATCCGGAACGTGGGCGTGTTTGTAATTCAAAGGTGTTATCATCAGATTCTATTTTCATTTTAAAACCGTTGGGGATAACAGCATGTTGTCCCGGGGCAAGTGTCATTGGCTCTTTAATCGCGGCACGCAGGTCAAAGCCTGAATCATCCGCATGTTTATAGGCCATGATTCCCCAAGTTTTATCATAATTTTGTAAATATTCAACAACTAAACGCATTATATTTTTCCTTCAGCTTTCATTTTTAATCTATATAACTCATTTTTACCGAGTGGTGCTTTCTTTATTGGAGTATGTGCCCCTCTTGTGGCAATTTTTGTTAAAGCACTTTTAACTTTAAGTGGGTCACCTGTTTTGATGGCGTCAACAAGAGTTTTTTCCTCCAACAATTTACGCAAAGTGTGTGCTTTTTTGGCCGCAAAATTTCTTATTGATATATCCTGTTTTTCCCCATTTCTCCAAAGATAAAAATCTTCGACTCGATAATTATCTGGCACAAATCTTCTTTCCTTACCGTGTAAAACATCATCTTTAAATTGATATTCTTCACTTGTTCCCCATTTGGGATTACCATATAAATCTGTGTCAAATATACTCAGCGTTTTATAAAGTCCGTTTTTCTTTTTTGTCTTGGCGGAAACTTCAAATAAGACACCATATTTTTTACCTTCATTCATTCCTTTACCCGTACCAAAAATGTATAAAACATCTTTTTTGGGTTTAAACTTTTCTTCTCTCGGAAGTTTTATCAATTCAAAGGGTAACTCAGTGTATTCTTTTGCATCCTTAATCACTTCGCCGTAACGACCGATATATTGATGTTGTTTTTCTGCCATTTTTATCCTTTCGTTTAGATTATTTTAAATTCAGCCTAGCAAAAATTACTCCCTTTTGCAAACAAAAAATTCACTCTTGACAAAATTCGCTAAAAGGAGTATTCCTTATCCGATTTTTTACATAAACAAAGGAGAAAAAATGTTTAAAACACTTGACGATTTTGATTTTACAGGAAAAACGGTCTTTATTCGTGCCGACTTGAATGTCCCAGCCAAAGATGGACAAATTTCTGATACAACGCGTATTGATCGCTTTGTGCCGACTTTGAAGTATGTGATTGAACATGGTGGTAAGGCTGTGGTGGCCAGTCACTTTGGTCGTCCGAAGGGACAAAAAAATCCCGAATTTTCGATGGCCTTTTTGGCCCCCGCTTTGGAAAAAGCCAGCGGTTTAAAGGTTCAATTTGTGGATGATTGCATCGGTGAAAGCCGCGACAATGCTGTGCGTTCCATGCAAAACGGGGATGTGATTTTATTGGAAAACTTGCGCTTTTATGCTGGTGAAGAAGCCAACGATCGCAACTTTGCCGAAACTTTAGCTCATGGCATTGATATCTATATCAACGATGCCTTTTCAACCGCACATCGTGCGCATGCTTCCACTGAAGGAATGGCGCATTTGTTGCCACGTGGGGCTGGGCGTTTGATGCAGGAAGAATTGGAAGCCTTGGATAAGGCCTTGGGTAATCCTGTTCATCCGGCGGTTGCTTTGGTGGGTGGTAGCAAAGTTTCCACCAAGTTGGATCTGCTCGGTAATTTAGTCAAAAAAGTGGACTACCTGTTAATTGGCGGCGGTATGGCCCATACTTTCTTGGCCGCGCAAGGTATTCCGATGGGCGAAGGCTCTTTGGTTGAACCCGATATGATTGATACAGCAAAAAATATTTTGGCCGGTGCCGGTAATTGCAAGATTGTTTTGCCGGTGGACTTGGTGTGGGCAGATGCCTTTGGTGAAGGTCAAGAAGCACATACATCTGATGCTGATAAGGTTCCTGCCGGTAAAGTCTTAATGGATATTGGTGAAAAATCTGTCCAGGCCTTTTGTGAGGTTATTAAAAATGCCAAGACTTTGATTTGGAACGGTCCTGTGGGTTGTTTTGAAATCAAACCTTTTGACAAAGGAACCAACGAAATTGCCAAAGTGGTGGCTGAACAAACAAAAGCCGGTTTGTTGACTTCTGTGGCCGGCGGCGGTGATACTGTTTCCGCCTTAAAGAAAGCCGGGGTGAAGGCTGATATGACTTATGTATCAGCGGCCGGAGGCGCTTTCTTGGAATGGATGGAAGGTAAATCTTTACCTGGAGTTGCCATTTTGGAAAAATAATCTGAATCTAGATTTCTAAACACCGTCTATTTGGACGGTGTTTTTTTATTAAATACTTTTATTAAACAAAAAGAGATTTTTTTATTTTGTTTTATTTGAAATAACAATTTTTCATTTTTAAAAAGAGTTAATTTAGCATTTTGTTTACATTTTTTATATTTTCTTAAAATAAATTTTCTCCCTATTAAATCT
>CAMZEQ010000099.1 GCA_947305835.1 uncultured Alphaproteobacteria bacterium
ATCAGGATAAGCCAATCGCTTTTGATGCCGTGTAATTCGCCCAAACGGTAAAAAGAGCCCTCATAAAAGATTCCTTTTTGGTCTGACTCAAAACCGATATGCGGTTTGAACGTGATATCGCCGAATGCTTTTTTGCTAGAAGTCTTTTCGCCGTTTGCAAATACAGTCAAATTAGCGTTTGTTTTCAAATCACGTTGATTGTCTTCAGTTCCGCCAGCATTTGCTTTGGGGGTTGTGGATAATAAAGCGCCCATCAGAGCTAATGTTCTTAAAAGTTTGTTTTTCTTCATGGTGTCCTCCTTTCGTTTCGGACATGATTATTTTACCCCTGAAGGGGCAAATACCCTATAAAAACTGATCGGATCAAACATGAAATATGTTTTTTATATAGCGGTAAAGTTGAAAATATATGAAAGATATACTTTTACCTTGCTTGGTCTGTGAAAAACGGTCTTGAAAAAAGCTTTTTTTTATGATATAATCTGCCCTTATGAAAGAAAGAAATATAACTTATATTGAAGGTGATAATATTTCCACCAAGGAACTGGAACGTCGTTTAAATCAAATTCGTCTTAACCACATTAGGTTTGAATTAGAAAAAATTCGCATAGATGATAAGATGGATGAGGTGCAGAAAGCCGCCCAAAGTTCTATTTGGAGATGGCAATTGATGCAATTAAAAAGGGAGATGTGAAGATGAAAGAAACAATTGATACTCAGCCGTTACGCGGTATGCGTGATTTTTTGCCGAAAGATTGGATTTTTCGCAAACAATTGATGCAAATTTGGTCGGAGGTTGCCGAACAAAACGGTTTTGTGCGTTACGAAACACCTATTGTGGAATCCTTGTCATTATTGGAACGTAAAGCCGGTGAAGAAATTTCGGATCAGATTTATAACTTTGAGGATAAATCGGGTCGTGCAATAGCGTTGCGTCCCGAAATCACACCATCTATGGTGCGTATTGTGTCGGCCAATCGCGATCATTTCCCATCCACGGGTAAAGTGTATTCTATCGGTCAATGTTTCCGTTATGAACGCGCCTCATTGGGACGTAAACGTGAGCACTTTCAATGGAATATTGATATCGTGGGCGAAACAGGGGTTATTTGTGAGGCCTATTTGATTCATACAGCCATTCAAGCGATGGCACGTTTGGGTTTTGTCAAAGGTGAATATCGTGTCCGTGTGAATAATCGTGTGTTGGTATCGGACTTTTTAAATACTTTGGATATTGCGGGCGAAAAAGCACTGGCTGTGATGGGCGTGATGGATAAAAAGGAAAAAGTATCCCCAGAGGCTTTTGCAGAAATGTTGGGCGAAGTTGGAGCGAATAAAAAGCAAATTGAAAAGATCAATGCTTTTATGCAATCCAAAGACTTGAAAACTATTGAAAAGTTTGTGCCGGCCGATTGTCAGGGACTCAAAGACTTACAGCAATTTTGGGCCTATTGTCAAGCTTTAAATATCACGGATTATGTGCAAATTGATACCGCTATTGTGCGTGGTTTAGCCTACTATACGGGTATTGTATTTGAATGTTTCGATACCAAAGGTAAAGTCCGCGCGATTTTTGGTGGCGGACGCTATGATCATCTGTTCGAACGCCTGACAGGTCGTCCCTGTGCGGCGGTCGGTATGGGCTTTGGTGATGTTGTGGTGGAAGAACTTTATAAGGATAAGTTCGGTGCGCCCGACAGATACGAAGGTGTTGATATTGCGCTGGGCGGTTTTGGTGCGGCGGCAGAGCCCGCTTTATTAAAAATCGTTAATGAATTAGCTCAAACCCCTTATATTTGGGATTATGATTTCAAAGCGTCAGCGCCCGGTAAATTTTTGGGGCGTGCAGATAAGCGTGGCGCAAAAGTGGCGGTGTACGTAGGAGAAAATGAATTGAATGAAGGTGTTGTGATGATTAAAAATTTACAAACCAAAGAACAAGTCATGTCGCCTGTCGCCGATATTGTTACCGGCATCGAAAAGATGATGAAATAAAAAAATCCCCCAATTGCGGGGGGGATTTAAAATGTTTTTTTGTATTAAATCTGATCTGTGGGTAAAACCTCGCCACCCAAGATATGGGCGTGAAAATGCGGGACTTCCTGACCGGCGGCCTTACCTGTATTCATCACAATACGATACCCGCCCTCTTTCAAGCCCAATAAATTTGTTACATGTACAACAGCGCGGAAAAAATCCGTCAACTCTTTATCGGATGAATGTTCCAAAAAATCTTGGAAATTGACGTACATACTTTTGGGTATTACCAAGGCATGCACTTTTGCTTTGGGATTGATATCGTAGAATGATAACACTTTATCATCTTCATAGATTTTTTTGCAAGGGATTTCACCTCTTAAAATCTTGGCAAAGACATTATTTGCATCGTACATGATTTTTTCTCCTTTTTTCAGTTGCGTTTTAACAAAATTTTATGCTACAATAGCCTTATTCCAAAAAAAGGGCAATAAAAAAATGATAAAAAAATTTTTAATCGGTTTGATTTTGATGCTCACGGCTTTTACGGCGCGGGCTGATTTATATTTGGCAGATCCCGTGGCTGTTCAGGCAGATGGAGAAAATCCTGTGTTGGCCAAAAAAAATGCTTTGGAAAAAGGACAAAGGCAATCTTTTGCGCAGATAATGCGGCGATTATTGGGTAAGAATAAGGATTTTTTCAGTGCAGATTTACCAATGACCGATATTGAAAATTTAATACAAGATATATCCATTCAAAATGAAAAAAATACGGCTCAAAGTTATTGGGCGACGGTGCGTGTCCGTTTTCAACCCGAGGCTGTGCGTAACTTTTTATCCGACCATCATCAAATATATTTAAAATCGGATGTGCCATCCTATTTGGTGATTCCGGTTATGATATCTGGATCTCAAATAATCGGTTTGGAAGATGAAAATACTCTGTACCAATTTTTAAAAGGCCAAAGTCAGTTGTCCGATTTTTATCAGATGGCATTGCCTGAGGGGGATTTGAATGAAATGGTTTTGGTTAATCGGGCTGTGCAGTTGGGCCAATATGCCGATTTGGCAT
>CAMZEQ010000100.1 GCA_947305835.1 uncultured Alphaproteobacteria bacterium
TGGTTGATTCCCGCAATTAGATGCATAAAGCTTGTAATAAATTGTGATTTGCTTTTAATTTCATGGTTCGTCCTTTCAAAAAATTATTCATATCCAAAGAAAAACGCCCACCCTTGTAAGAAAGAGTGAGCGTCCAAAAGGAAAGTTTTCAAATGAAAAAAAATCTTTATTCTTTGGTCGTTCATAACCGGCAAGAACAATTTTCGCACCACCTGCCGATTATACCTAAAAACCTATCAGATTTTTTTGAAAATGTCGCGTAAAAAAGTGTCGCAAAGTGTCGTTTTATGTCGCAAAGTGTAGCACGGACTATATTTTTTTGACAATTTCATCGATTCCCTCGTAAAAATACCTCAGCAAAGTTGCACGATGAAGATGACGGTCAGCGTATTCTTTCTTCACAAGATAACCGGCAATCCGTTTCCATCCAAACCCTTGGCAACGCTTTTTAACAACTGCCCACCGGATACCGTGGATTGTTTGTAGCCATTTATTGGCACTTTCCCAAAGATCCATATCTTCAATGGTTATCCGTTCATGGTATTGCTCATATTCCTCTTGCATATCCTCAATACTGCGCTCATCGTTCGGGATAACTACCATCTGCCCAAGTGGGCTTGTTGGCGTTTTTGGTGCGACCTTTGGCAATAAGCGGTCAATTTCAAATGCCCGTCTTAAAATGGCCTCAAGCTCTTTTTTGTTTGTTGGTGCTTTCATTCATCATCTCCCCCATCCACTCTCGGATTTGTAAGACCAACTTCAAAAACCGCGATTTGGCTATTTGTGATTATGGTCTTGATTTTATCAACCTTTTCTTCGTCCGTCCCCTTTGACTCAATGGCTTCCATGACACGCCCATACACATTGAACAGGATGTCATTTTGAACAGATAAGTTCCGGTTTGATTTTTTGATTTCTTCGGCTGTTTCAGGCGCTCTTTTGATGTTTTCTTTCATCTTGGAAAGGTTTTTGACTTCCCTTTTGAGCCGAGTTTCTTCAATTACAAGGCGCTGGATATTCTTTTCAGCTCTTTTCTTGGCAATATAGCGAGGTATAGCATCCTCAATACTGCAACAAAGGACATCAGCAACCTTTTGAACTGCTGCCGGTGTGCAACCTTCCTTGATACAACGTGATTTTTCTTCTGGTGTCATAGTTCCCCCTTTCGTTAAAAGTTTGATGCTTGTTTGTTTTCTCTCTGTGCTTTGGTAATCAAAGCGTTGCGGATAAGGTGGACTGGTATTTCTTCCCCCTTAAAGTGTTTTTTGAGCCAGTAATTGATCTCGTCAATCTGTCCGCCACTCAATGGACGAAGTTCAACAGTAAAATGTTCGTCCCACGCTACCGTGTAATCATCCCCAATATAAACTTTTTCTTCCACCCGTCCGTCCTCTTTGGCAGAGTTATCCACAAAGTTATCCACATTTAGGGGGGATATAGGGGGGTTATTATTATCATATATCATATCATTATCAATATCGGTATGATTTGTATTCGCTTGTATTTTTCCTATACGGTCGTATTCGGTCGTATTATCTTTATTCCACCTTTTACGGATGTTTTCCGAGTTGTGCTGACAACGTTCGGCGTATTTGGTCCTATCATAATCCATACGTTTTTTGATAAGTTTGAAAATGATACGAGCCATAGCAGGCAATTCAATTTCATTCCCATTTGTTGAATACTCAAAGATGGCGCAGAGCAAAAGCCCCTTTTGGTCGGTTGGAAGTTCCTTTACCATTTCATAGTATTCATTGTAAAGAATAAAGCTATCTTTCTTCTTTTCCATGTTCTACTTCCTTTTGTTGATTGTTGATGTTTAACGGTGTGCGAATACCGTTGTTATGTGGGTCATAAGCTCCCCAGCTTTTCATTGTGTCCAGCGCTTCATCTACTGTCCGACATAAAGCGTATGGATACCCTGAAACTTTACAAAAACGAGCAAAGTCCATTTGATGCAAACTTGGTTCGTTCTTTCCAAACTTTAACTCAATAAATCCGACTTTTCCTTCCGGTAGCAGGCAAACAAGATCAGCTATGCCGGCAACAACTCCCATTTGTTTGAACTTTGCCGCCTCTATGGCATTCCTCTTTCCACCGTTTGCCGGATGAAATAACCTAAACCATTGGTCGCGAGGTGTGTGAGAACGCCAAACGTGAACAATCGCCTTTTGTAGGTCATCCTCACTATTGACAAAACGTCCATAAGCAAGCTGACGATATTCAATAACTCCCATGAACTGTTGCTCCGTCCGTTCTCTCTTTTTCCAAAACCCGCTATAATAATTTCCCATTTTCCATAATCTCCCAGAAAATCATCATTGTTATCATCCCCAAAAGGTAAAGGTAAATGTTTATCATTTATGCCCCCTTGAAATCGTCCATTGTTAAAGCGATATTGTTCTGTTTAGCAACGTCCAATACCTGATAAATCCGATATGACGGTATTTTGTTTTTTTGTGCCCAAGAATATACAGTTGTAGGAAAATTGCACCCCAACAACTTGGCTAATTTTTTGCATCCGCCAAACTTTTCGTTTATCAATTTTCGTATATCCATAATTACTCCTTTTGCTCCTTTCTTTTTTAAGATACATATTTTGTATTAAATGTCAATACTTTTTTTGTATTTTTTCAAAATTGACTTTTTCCTTTTTATGTGATACAATTTTTGTAATCGGGGAAAAGATATGACTGAAGTGAAAAAAAACAGAATGTGGCTTGAAAAACGCCTTGCCGAGTTAGGCAAAAAAAATTACCAGTTAGCTGACGTGTTGGGAATACAACACAACAAAATATCGCAAATAAAAGCTGGTGCATATAACTTCCAACCCGAACATTTATCATCTGTCGCAGAGTTTTTGAAGTTTGATAAGTCGGCATTTATTGACTTCGTGGCCGGCAAAATAACAGAGGAACAACTTTGGGCGGCTAAACCACCCGTAAAAATATCGGATCAAGACCTGCAGTTATTGCAGGCGGTAAAATCGCTTGCAACACCAAAGGAAACAGAGAATAATCCTGCGGATACTGCA
>CAMZEQ010000101.1 GCA_947305835.1 uncultured Alphaproteobacteria bacterium
AACGCTTCCACCATGTTTCAAGCCGTTTTTTGAAATTCTCCGTCTCCGCTTCATGAGCGGCAATGTACGCGGCTTTCTCTTCCGGCGTGAGTTCTCGGAGTGTTCCTCCGTACACATGTCTGTCGGCTTCCTCTTTGTCCACATCAAACTGGACGGAGTATAATTTGTCAGACTCACTTTCGCCATAAATGAAAGCCTTTAATTTTTTTTGCTTCTCCAATTCTTCGGCATCCGGCAAATTGCTGTCAATAAATCCCTCCTTTGTCCGATAATAGTCGCAAATCTTCAATGCCTCTTCCATAGGTCTGTCCGAACCTTCACTGACCCAAAAGGTAGTCTCAATTGTGGATTTGTCTATTGGGAGCCACCCTTCCGGCAATTTTAGCACCGCGAAAAATTCCTTTTTCCGGAACGCTCTCCACGATTCACTTTCAATTGTTTCCAAAAATTCCGGCTTCATGTCTTCAAAACCTTTGCTTTCAATTTTTTTTGTCGGCTTGGAAAGTTCCTTCAATTCCTCCGCGTACCACTGCAGAACATTGTCAAAGTCTTTCGCGTTCATTGACTCCCCATAAAATTGATCGGGGAAATTTTCTTTGTCCTGGAACATCAGTTCGGGGTCGGATTCTTCCTTGTGGAGGTTGCAGCAATGTTTCACCACCTCCGCGCCCGACTCGAAGTCGGTAATTGTCACCCATGCGCCCGCAAGGGATCCACGGTTATATTTGCCGTATGTGCCGCAGTACACGCGCGGCGCGGGCAATGTGACGGCGGTTTTTTTTGCCGTTTCCGGCGTTGTGCCGTCTTCCGCATCTTTAAGCACCTTTTCAATTTCGGCGCGTTTCTTTGCGCTGAAAATCCAGCCGGCACCGCACGACAGGCGCGGATTGAACTTTCCGCCCATCGCTTTCAGTTGCTCTTTGATTTCCTTTGTGTCTCCGATAACGGCGACCGCCTTTTCCGAATAATCAATAATCTGTAACATCTTTGTGTGGTTTTTTGGTTAATACTCAATTAATTATAACACATTTATTCTGTGTAATTCCCTGTAATATTTGTAGTTTGCATCCAGTCCAGCAGCCTTTGCCGCTTCTTTCAGTTCTTTTACCGTGTACTGCTTTTCGGTGTCAATACCAACGCGTTCGCAAAATTCACGGATTCCAGCAAAGCAGAATCCGAAACGGTTGTGCAGCGCGTCTTTAGTCCACACGTTTTCGCCCGACTTTTTTTTCTGTACCTCCACAATTTTTTTGGCGATACCTTCTTTCAACTCCGCCATCGTTGCCGCATGGTAGGTCGTGCCTTGATACATTACCGCATATCCGGCACACTCGCCCAGCAGGTCAAGTTTATAAAACTTCATGCCCTTCTTGTCTTTTTTTATAAAAGTGACGTTGAAATGTATGTCGGTCTGCACAGACTTGCAGTCACATTTAATATCTGAGTCTTCATTTTTTAGCCTATCATATAACCACCGGCATATATCTGTAAATTTATGTCCGTCAATATAACGGTCTGCAAACTCTTTCCCGTTAGACTTACATATCCGAATCTTTGTGTACTTTTCAATTTTCGGATATGATTTGAAACGACCGGAGTACGGATAAGTTTTATTTTCCATCTGATGAATATAAACCACATGGTTTTTTATTTTGAAAATCCGGATGTCCTTTCCGTTCGCAAATTCCGCGAACGTTCCAAAGTCGCTGTTTTCGTTAAACATTGCATATTCACTACGATACAACGGGAAACCGAATTTGTTATTAAAATCCGCATTTTTTTTGGCTGTCACCTTCAAATCGTGCATTTTTTTGGCATACTCCGCAATTTTTTTAGCGTTGTCCTTTTGCCATTCTTTAAGCAACGGACGGACAAATTCATATTTATAAAACTCTTCAAGTTTGTGCCAGTTTTTTTTGCCCTGCACCCAATAATGGAATGCAGAATAACTCCAAGTGAATTTGTCACCGTCAAAAAACCGGAAATATTCGGCGTTTTTGTATAAAATATCTCGTGCCTTGGTAGATGTCGGAAACAGCCATTTATAACGATATGGCGCCCTTTTTTCCTTTATTTCCTTGATGTATTCCTCCACAAGTTCGGTTGCTGCCTTGCAGTTTGCCTTTGCATTTCCGGATTCTGTGTAAAACTCTTTTTTCAACACGTCCATTTTTTCCCAAACATGCAATTTTTTGTCGGCAATGATCTGCAATGCTTTCTCCTTGTTAATTTCCTGTTTTGTCTTTTGTGTGTCCATGATGTTTTTTTTTAATTGTGTATTAATAAATTAGTGCCGTGTGCGGAATCGAACCGCAATAAAACCATTCACGGCTACCGTGGTTTTATAACCACGGTAGCAACATTGCGCTATTGTCCGCGTATTTGCTGTAAGAGTAATTGCAGCCCAAACAGTTCAAGCGGCTTGCAGTGGTTTTTGTCTGCCATCCGCAATCGTCATAAAAAATTTTTCCCGTGACTTTGTTTTTTTTAAAAATACAATTGCCATAGAGTAAAACCTTTGTTTCGGTTTCAGTTTGTACGACCTGCGTATTTTTCATTTTCATTGTGTGCCCGTTGCGGATCGCGTCTGCCATTACATTTTCGATTGTGCGTCTCATGTGTGTATTTTTTTTGTGTTAATATTTTTTTTGTTGTGGTTTTTTTTTAAATGAATTTCACCTGACCATTGATTTCCAGTGTTAATGCTTCTTGTGTCATTTCCTTTTTTAGCGTTTCACATATATTCAACACGTTGTTAATGTTTTCGTGCAATTGATCGGACGTGCAAAAACTGTACACGATTGTAATTTTTTCAGTCACGATCTCACCGGTTGCAGTAGCCCAGCCGCCAACGGCCTGTGTAGCGGTAGCGCCGCCGAACATTTCTGATAATTTCCGGATAACATTTTGACCTGGAAATTGTTGTCCACTGGTTTATTTACATCAATTGTACTGGGCACATAGACCGCAATCTTGCAGTCCAGATCAAACTTAAATTTTAATGTCTTCATGTC
>CAMZEQ010000102.1 GCA_947305835.1 uncultured Alphaproteobacteria bacterium
CCAATCTTTCCGGTGACTTTTCGGTCAGCTATATGGGCAGTGTATTGTACCGTTTGGATGAATGGCGTTGGCCGATTTTTGTCCATCAAAATTTGGCATATCCCTATGGAATTTCTGTCCATGGTACAGATGGCAGCCCGTTGCTTTCCTTGATTTTTAAGATATTATACAAATTCTTTGGTTTGTCACCAGAGGCACAATTTGTCGGATTATGGACACTGGTTTCATATATTTTGCAAGCTTATGCATCAGTTCTTATTTTCCGCCATGCTTTTAAAAGCAAATGGTTGGTTGTTATCGGGGCATTGTTTTTTGTGTCATCCCCCATTATGTTGCACCGTGTGTTCGTTCACATTAATTTAATGCCTCATTTCGTGTTATTATTTGCGATTTTATTGTGGTTAAATAACAGACTGGGTAAAAAAGAATGGATCTATATGGCTGTTTTGTTTTCATTGGGCTTTTTAACTTGTCCTTATTTTTTACCGATGCAGGCGGCATTTTTTGCCTTGCTGATTCACAAGAAATGTTTTGTTGAAAAGCAAGTTTCGTTTAAGTCTGTGTTAAAGGGGATTGCCTTTTTGGCTATGGTGTCATTATTTTGGTTTTATATGTTGGGTATGTTGACAACAGGCCAAAAGCTTGATTCCGGCGGTTGGCGCAGTTACAGTTTGGACTTGTCAAGTTTGATTTGTCCGACGTGGGGTGTACCGCGCTTTTTCAGATGTCCTATGCCGGCTGATGATATTTCTTGGGACCAAGATAATTATATCGGACTGGGCGTTTTTATTATGCTTTTCTTTTTGTTTTTCTACGTCAAGGATTTGTTTAAACGTGAAAATTTAAAGAAAAATTGGCTGACAGCTCTTTGTTTGTTGGGACTTGTATTATTTGCATTATCGCCACAGATTCGTTATATGAAAACGGTTTTAATAGATTATGAACCGGGTAAATATATTTCATGGTTAGGGGATACATTCAGATATTCGGGACGCTTCTTTTGGCCCGTTTGGTATCTGTTGGTTTTTTACTTGCTTAAATCGGCAGGTATTGCATGGCGAAAGATGGCGCTGTTTATTTTGCCGACATTGTTGGTTATTCAGCTGTGGGATCTTTCGCCTTTGTATGTGGATAAGATGGAGTTCTTTAAGTCAAACAATAAACCGGAAGGATTTGTTTTCTTAAAGTCGCCTCGTTGGGCCGAGTTGGCGGATAAATACCCCAATGTCTTTGTCTTTGATTTTAAAGATTATGAAATGGCTTGGCGATGGGCGATTAAATATAATAAAAACGTGAATTACGGTTTTTTGAATCGGCCGACCCCGAAAGCCAAAGAAATGGTGGATGAAGTCAGACAAAAGATTTTATTGGGTTATGTTCCCGAGGAATATAGTGACTATTTCTTTGTTTTGGATGGTCAATTCAGACAACAGATTGATGCTTTGGCTGAAATGGATCCTCATGTCAAAAAGATGAAGGAACATATTCAACAAATTGATAACACCTATATTTTGGAATATGATCCTTCTTTGTTGCATAAAGTGAGTGAATTTTCGGAAAAACGCATTCCGGTCAGCCATAAATTTTGGTCTTCTGATTTGGTTCAGGTTACACCGTATCGATTGTATCGTTTATTGCCGGACGGGACCAAAGATTATGCCTCTATCGTGAAAAAAGATAAGACGGATTTGATTTTGTTGTGGGATTCTTGGGGCAGGGAAGAATTCAGGAAAGCCCCGAATGAACAGCAATATCGTTATGTGGAAAAATAAAAATACTATTTTTTAAAAAAAGTACTTGCAATTTAATTTAAAAGGTTGTATGTTGCCAAAAAGAGGTAGTATTAACAAGAAACAGGAGAAGAAACGTGATCCAAGATGAAACGAAGGAAAATGCGGAAATCAGCCGTTTGCAACTGTTTGTTGGCAGTGCAATGGCTGTAGTTATTTCTTCATGCTTTATTCTTGATGCTTTTGGCGAATGCTGTACAAATGTGACAGGGCCGTGTGAGGATGGTAATTATTATTGTAACCAATGTCCCGGGACCACAACGCCGATTACAACGCCTTTCACATCATCTTTCACAACACCGGTCACAACGCCGATCAGTTCCTCTCCGATTATGTCTACCGATCCGACTTCTACGCCGCCTGTCAGCAGTACGCCGATTTATAGCACATATACAACGCCGATCAGCAGCACACCGATTCGCAGTACATACACGACGCCGAGCAGCTCTTCTCCGATCAGAAGCACCTACTCAACACCGATCAGCAGTATCCCGGTAACGCCCGGTTACAGTTCGTCGCCCATCGGCAGCACATATACCTCATCACCGATTAACAGTACCTATACGACACCGATCAGCAGTATCCCGGTGACACCCGGTTACAGTTCGTCGCCCATCGGCAGCACATATACCTCATCACCGATTAACAGTACGTATCCGACTTCTACCAAATCGACTCCGACGACGACATATTCGGTGCCGGCCAGCAGTTATGTTTTGTCTGTGACAACTCCGAAGAGCAATAGCTATACCTCTTCTGTGACGACACGCACTGTTCGATCTTCGCAAACAGTCGCTGTTACATCACTGACGCCGGGTATCGCTCTTTCATCGAAGACCAGCGTGACGACGCCTACTACGCGTTCCACCGGTCCGTCAGGTACCTCGCCAAAAGACTCAATAGGTGTTCGGGTGACGGTTCCTGTGCCTTTGACAAGCAGTGAGCCTAAGTCAGTTGTGTTACAAAGTGTTATTGGGCCCAGCTCAACGACGACACGTTCAAAATTAAATTCTGCCACATCCGGTAGAACGACAACGCCAAAGTTGTTAACGGCTCAGGCGAGTACGTCCACAACGACCCGTACGACCGAAAGAACGACGATTAGCAGTAAGACCGGTCCGACAGCGCCGATAGCGACCTCACAAAAGAGTACGGCAAATGCGG
>CAMZEQ010000103.1 GCA_947305835.1 uncultured Alphaproteobacteria bacterium
CCCGAAAATATTCCCTTGGATATTGTTTATGAAGATAATGATTTATTGGTGGTTAATAAACCTGCCGGTTTGGTGGTGCATCCCGGGGCAGGAAATTGGACAGGGACTTTGGTCAATGCGCTTCTTTATCATTGTGGGGATTCATTATCCGGAATTAACGGTGTCAAGCGGCCCGGTATTGTGCATCGTATTGACAAAGATACATCAGGGTTATTGGTTGTGGCCAAAAACGATAAAGCGCATGCGGGTCTTGCCAAACAATTTGAAATCCATTCGATTCAGCGTACTTATGATGCCTTTGTATGGGGATTGACGGATGTAAAAGGACGTATAGAGGGCAATATCGGTCGCAGTCCTGCCAATCGTCAAAAAATGGCCATTGTCAAAGTGGGGGGAAAACCCGCTGTGACACATTTTGAACGTGTGGATGCCTATGGCATTTTGGCCAGCCACATTAAATGCCATCTTGAAACAGGTCGCACACATCAAATTCGTGTGCATATGAACAGCATTAAACATCCGTTAATCGGTGATGAATTATATGGTCATTCACCAAAGGGAATCCCTGAATATTTACGCTATTTCCCACGCCAAGCTCTACATGCCGGTTTATTGGGATTCATTCACCCTGTTACACAAAAGCCAATGTTATTTGAAGTGCCTTTACCGGAAGATTTGGTAAAATTGAAAAACCAATTGGAAAAACTTAGCTGAGTTCCGGCGGCAAATCCCAATTGAGATTGGTTGCATCTTTGGGCATATAACCGATATAATATCCTTCAATTACAATGCCAAACGGATTATCTTGGGATGTTCTTAAATAATCGGCTTCTTCTTTTCTGACCCAACTGTTTTGCGGATTGAATGAAACCCGTATCCAAATTCTTCTTCTTTGCCGCTGGATTGCTTTTTCATATTTACATTTCAAACATTTGGCTGAATTATCCGAACATCCGTTGCAAACAGGCGGTCCGTCAGATTTCGGAAAATCAAAAGTTTCAATAACGGCTGTCCACAAATTACCATGATAAGGGTGTAAATTATAAATATGCACATCTCGTGTTCTGTATACATCAAGGGTTTCTCGTCTGAGCGCATCCAAATCTTTTCTTATTTTATCCTTAATGGTCGTCATGGAAGCTTTTAATACCAAACCATTTTCACTGAAACGTTCATTTGCGTTGGCCAGCGTGTCACTGAAAGAATGGTATTCCGTAATATATTGTTTTAAAAAGCTTTCCATAATAAACCTTTTGGCGGGCATTTTACGTTCACGATATTCGGCTTGTTTCAGTTTTTTTTCTTCTCGATCTATCTGATAAATTAACAGTCCTTGTTTATTTTGCACTTTCACATCCACACGTCGTGCCGTATAAATAAAGATACTGGCCCCGGCTAATATACAGGCCAAATTAATCAAGGTAAAAATGACCAATACACGATTCATTTTAATAAAACGTCTTTCGGGAAAAGCGGAAACCTGCTTTTTTTCAGGATAAACTTCCAAATGATCCTGGTCTTTTGGTGGTTCAATGATGGACTTTTTTTTGCTCATTTATCATCCCCTTTTCCTTATTGATAGTTTAGCGTATTTTTTTTTAAACTTCAACTGTTTTTTCTTGAAATTTTTTCGAAATTATTTTTTAATCAAATTGAACTGATTGTAAGGAGTTTTTATGAAAATTGCGGGATTGTTTTTGGGGATATGTTTATTTTCTTTTACGGCAATGAGTGCCGATCTTTCTCTGTTGGAAGAGGCGGCCCTTTTGGGCACCATGGGGGGGCTTGCCGAAGTATGTGGTGAAAACAGTAAAAAACTTTCTGACTATGAATTGATTGCGGCTCGATTGATTGCCAATAAGGCCGATTCAGAGAAAGAAGAGGTCCGGGGTTATCGTCGCTATGCCGAAGAAAAAGCAACAGCCATACGTCGCCAAAAAAACAAACCTCAAATGTCTTGTGCCGAGGTTGTTTCTCGCTTTGAAAAGATGACCATTTTTAAATCTGTTGTTTATAGCGATGGTTCCTTAAAATTGTCGGATGGGACTTTTTTGAAAGCTAAAAGACCACCTTTAGGATTGAAAAAAAATAAATGATATATCCGCCGTTATTGCCTTTGTTTCAAAATATAACCGCTATCAAAGGAGTGGGAAATAAGACTGCACAATGGATTAAATATCTGTGTGGTGGTGATCGTATCATAGATTTATTATGGCATTTACCGTCGGGTGTAAAGCATCGGCCTTTTTTTGAAACGGATTCCATACCGAATAGTCCTGTTCGTATTCGGGTTCAGATCGATGAGTATGTTATTCCGCGGATAAAAAAGTTGCCTTTACGTGTTGTATGTCAGGCTGATTTCGGACGTGTTGATTTGATTTTTTTTCATTACCATACAGCCTCGATTGTTGAAAAATTTCCGGTGGGCTGCACACTTTTTTTGGCGGGCACTTTAAATCAAAAAGACGATAAGTATGAAATGATTCATCCGGATGTAATGTCAATTGATTTTGATAAAGTGCCGGAATATGAAGTGATTTATCCTATGACGGAAGGTAAAAACAGCTCATCTTTGTCGCGTTTAATGCAAAATGTGTGGGATTCGGTTCCTCAATTGCCGGAATGGTTAGACGATGAAGTGATTCAAAAATATCATTTTTTACCATGGCATACCTCTTTATATCAAGCACATCATCCGCGTACAATATCCGATTGCGATTTAAATGTTCCGGCCCGTCAAAGGTTGATTTATGATGAATTATTTGCTCATCAATTGGCCTTAAAATTGCTGCGTCGTTTTCATCAGCAACAAAAAGGAATTGCTTGCGGTGCGGCGGTTAAAATTCAATTAAAAATACCTTTTGAATTGACAAACGCCCAAAAAAAAGTATTGGGTGAAATTTATGCTGATTTGTCGGCTTCTTATCC
>CAMZEQ010000104.1 GCA_947305835.1 uncultured Alphaproteobacteria bacterium
ATTGGACGTATTAAATGCTTAACAGACACTGTTGATTTCTCACGTCAGCGAGGTCAAAGCTCGTCATGATTACTATGTTTCAGGGTTGAGCTTGTTGCAAGCGATGGGAAAGTTAACGGCTAAACAGCTCAATCTCCAAGTTAATCACTACAATGCCGAGGAAAAGTATAAAAATACTAAAGGAAAATGGCTGAGTTTATCAATTGAAAAATAGATTTAAGCTATTGCCAATTAAAAATACTTTTGTTATTATGTCCCAAGTGTTATTTGAACTTGGGGCATAATTTTATGGATGAAATCAAAGACGATGAGCCGATAGACGATATTCTGAAGTCCGTTCGCAATGCAATTATCGAAAAAGAGCGGGTAGAATATTTTAAGTCATTTCTGCCGAAAAAACCTCATATTTACGAACATGAGGAAGTCTTTGAGTTATCTAAAGCAATGAAAGTCAATCGTGAAGATTTACCATATCAGTTGGGTATGTGGAATTTTGATGATGTTGCAAAAAAAATGCTGAAAAAATATAAGATGTATTTTATAAACCATAATCTTTCCAATGATGAACGAGTGCGCGTAAAGGAAGATAAAAACGCCTGAGAAGGTTTTCTTCCTCCTTTTGATTTTTGAGTGTGCTTAATTTAATAAATAATGGGAAATAAAATGTTCGAAAAAAATTATAATCCGAAAGAATTCGAAGAAAAAATTTATGAAAAATGGGAAAATGAAGGCGATTTTATGCCTGATATGAAATCAGATAAAGATGCGTTTGCAATCGTTATTCCGCCGCCTAATGTAACCGGTTATTTGCACATGGGACATGCTTTGGATAATACTTTGCAAGATATTTTAATTCGCTATAATCGTATGCTTGGTAAAAAAGTATTATGGCAACCGGGTACGGACCATGCCGGTATTGCAACTCAAATGGTTGTTGAAAAACAATTGGCTAAAGAAGGATTAACCCGTCATGATTTGGGACGTAAAAAGTTCATAGAAACCGTCTGGAAGTGGAAAGCCCATTCCGGCGGTACAATCTGCAAGCAACTACGCCGTTAAGGCGCATCGTTCGATTGGAGCCGTGAACGCTGTACTATGGACGAAGGATTATCGCGTGCGGTTCGTAAGATTTTTGTATCGTTATACAAAGACGGTTTGATTTATAAAGCCAAAAAATTGGTTAACTGGGATCCGAAATTGGAAACGGCTGTTTCCGATTTGGAAGTTATTCCGACCGAAACGCTCGGCAAAATGTATTACTATAAATATCCTTTGGAAAATAATCCGAATGAATTTATCCATATTGCGACGACACGTCCGGAGACAATGTTTGGCGATACGGCTGTGGCAGTTTCTAAGGATAATCCGAAGTTGGCACATCTGATTGGTAAAAACTGTATTTTACCGATAGTAAATCGCGTTATTCCGATTATTGACGATGAACATGCCGATCCGGAAAAAGGAACCGGCGCAGTTAAAATTACACCAGCGCATGACTTTAATGACTTTGAAGTCGGAAAACGTCATAACTTGCCGATGATTAATATTTTAAATCCAAATGGTACCTTAAATGAAAACACGCCGTATGAAGGTATGACAACTCAAGAAGCTCGCGTTAAAACGATTGAAGAACTCACAAAGCTCGGCTTGATGGAGAAAATCGAGGATCACCCGATGGTTATTCCTTATGGTGAGCGTAGTAACGTTGTTATTGAACCATATATGACCGATCAATGGTTCGTTGATGCGCCGAAGTTGGCGGTTGAAGCTCGTCGCGCCGTTAATGATGGTGAAATGGAGTTCGTTCCGGAAACATATAAGAAAACGTATTTTGAATGGATGAATAACATTCAACCATGGTGTATTTCCCGTCAGCTTTGGTGGGGACATCAGATGCCGATTTGGTACGGACCTGATGATGAAATCTTTTGTGAAGAAAACGAAGAAGAAGTCCAAGCCGCAGCCGATAAGCATTATGGCAAACATGTTGAATTACGTCGTGAAACCGATGTTTTAGATACGTGGTTCTCATCGGGTTTGTGGGCATTTTCGACTTTGGGTTGGCCGGATAAAAACGAATATTTGGATACTTTCTATCCGACGTCAATTTTAGTAACCGGTTTCGATATTATTTTCTTCTGGGTTGCCAGAATGATGATGATGAGTATGTATATGATGAAACGCGTTCCATTTAAGAAGTGCTATATTCATGGTTTGGTTCGCGACGAACAGGGTCGCAAGATGAGCAAATCCAAAGGCAATACGGTTGATCCGATGGAGACAATTGAAAAATATGGTGCCGATGCCTTGCGTTTCTTTATGGCCGCAAGCGAAACACAAGGACGTGATATCAACTTATCCGATTCGCGTATTCAAGGTTATCGTAATTTTGCCACAAAACTTTGGAATGCTGCTCGTTTCTGCGAGATGAACGAATGTTACTCGGTTAAAGATTTTGATATCAATAATGCTAAGCTTGAAATCAATAAGTGGATTATTGCCAAAGCCAAAGAAGCGACCAAAGATGTTACCGATAACTTGAATAACTATCGTTTTTCGGAGGCCGCTAATGCAATTTATCAATTTACGTGGGGTACTTTCTGCGATTGGTATATCGAATTAACTAAGTCGGTATTCTATGGTGAAAACGCCGAGGATATTAAAGAAACACGCGCTGTTGCCGCTTGGGTATTAGACAGAATATTAGTTGTTTTACATCCGTTTATGCCGTTTATTACGGCCGAATTGTGGAATAATTTAACGGTACGCAATACCAAATTAATCAAAGCCGAGTGGCCGCTGTCCGAAAAAATTAACAGTGGTGATAAATGCGAAATTGACCGCACGGTTGATTTTATTTCAGCGATTCGTT
>CAMZEQ010000105.1 GCA_947305835.1 uncultured Alphaproteobacteria bacterium
AGAAAGGTAGAATATGTGCGCAATTTTATTGAACTTTGTGATACTGAACTTGGCACTATGTATTCGTATGATTTAATGGTAGTTTTGCCCGATGAAGGTGATGCCAAAAATCCTGAAAACCTCATTAAACTTGAAACTCTTGAACACGAGGTAGAAAACTATCCGCTTACAAAACGACATTCGTCGGTTTTGGACATTATTAAGGATATGAATTGCACTTTAAACAGCAATGATACAGCGTTTTATCACGTTCCAAACAACAACGAGGCTGTGGCTCAGTTGCTTCTTCTTTACGAAAATGCAGGTGGCTCAGAATCAGAATATTGGATGGATTATGAATATCGCCGTTTGAGGTTGCAAATCGAAATTTCAAACTATAATTCTAATGAAATTGAAATTGAGATGAACCGTCTTCAAGATCGAGCCAAAGAGTTGTTCCCCAATGCAGCCGTTTCGGTGGTTGGCAATTTGCCGCAATTCACTGTTATGCAGCAATATCTAACACGCGGACAGATGATGTCGATGATTCTTTCGGCATTGATTATCGGTGTGCTTTTGATGATAGTTTTTGGTAATATCCGCCGTGGATTGATAGGTATGATTCCTAACCTTGCACCCGCTGTATTTGTCGGTGGATTAATGGGTTGGCCCGGTTATCCGCTCGATATGATGACCGCTTGTATAATTCCTATGATTCTTGGTCTTGCGGTTGACGATACTATTCATTTTGTCAACCACGCACATCTTGAATTTTCGCGTCAACGAAATTATACGCATTGTGTAAAAGCCACTTTCCGTGTGGCAGGATTGGCTATTGTGATGACCACAGTGATAATTTGTGCCACATTCCTCGGATTTTCGATTTCGGATGCTATTCAGTTTGCACACTTCGGCACTCTCGCCGTGGCTGGTCTTTTGTCGGCACTTTTGGCTGATTTGTTTATCACACCGGCTGTGTTTAAGTTGCTGAAAGTGTTTGGAAAAGAGGAAGTTGAAAATTGAAAATTGAAAATTGAAAATTCTCAATTGATAATTCATAATTCATAATTTGTAATTCATTAAAACAAAATACTATGAAAAAAATATTATTAGCAATTGCAGTTTTGATGGCTGCGTATTCGGTTGATGCTCAAAGCCTTTCTGGTAGAGACATTGTTAAAAAAGTAAAGGATAATCCTGATGGTGATACTCGCTATTCAAAGTTGGATTTGGTTTTGGAAAAATCAAATGGTTCAAAACGTGAGCGCAAGGTGGAATCTTGGGCTATGGATATAGGCGAGGACACCAAGACGATGATGTTTTTTACCTATCCCGGCGATGTTAAGGGTACGGGTTTTCTCACTTGGAACTACGACGAAATTGGCAAGGACGACGACAAATGGCTCTATATGCCCGCCCTCAAAAAGACCCGCCGTATCAGCGGAAGTTCCTCTAAAACAGACTATTTTATGGGTACTGACTTCACTTACGACGATATGGGCGACCGCAACATCGATGAAGACGATCACAAGTTTTTAAGAATGGAAACAATCGATGGTAACGAATGTTATGTGGTTGAATCTGTTCCCAAGGATAAACGAGAAATATATTCAAAACGCATTTCGTGGATTCGCAAAGATTGTTTTATGGGCGTAAAAGTGGAGTATTATGATAAACTTGGCAAACTTCACAGAGTATTGAACATCAGCGATATAAAACAAGTTCAAGGCTTTTGGACTCGCGGCAAAATGGTGATGGAAAACGTTCAGACCAAACATAAAACAGTTCTTACTTTTTCTGATATTAAATACAATTTGAAGATTGATGCAGATTTGTTTACAGTTTCAAAATTAGAAAATGGTTTGTAAAATGAAAGTACTTTTTTTCTGTCTTTCAATGATATTCTCCGTCGCAGTGTTTGCACAAGACGGCGACGGAGATTTCAAAATAAAAATCAAGGGTTTTGCCGATTCATATCACGCTGTAAGGTGCGATAACCCAAATGATTGGATGTCGTCGCGTACAAGACTGATGGGTGAACTTTCGTTGGCTAAAAACCATACTGAACTTTTCTTTTCGGCGAACGCTGTTTACAATACCTTAATTAGTGATTATTCAGGTTTTAAAATTCGCGAATTATATGTATCGCAAACTTTTGGAGGTTTTGAACTTCGTGCCGGACGGCAGATTATCACTTGGGGTGTGGCAGATGCGTTGCGCCTTACCGATTTGGTGTCGCCGATGGATTACAGCGAGTTTCTTGCGCAAGATTACGACGATATTCGTATTCCTGAAAATGCTTTGCGTTTGAAGTTTTCAAAAAATTCGTTTTCGGCCGAGGCTTTGGCAGTTCCAGTAATTGAAACATTTGATTTGCCAATAGATTTCCGCAATCCGTGGGCAATCTCAATCACTGGCAACGATTCAATTATTGCTGACGAAAAACCCGATTTCAAGATTGAGAATATGGAGTTTGGCGGTCGCCTCTCGTGGTTTCTTAGCGGAGTGGATTTTTCGGTGTCGGCATTGCGGACTTACAACAAAATGCCTGTTTATTCAATTCTCTATCTCTCACCAAATGAGAAACTTATTGCAATTCCGCAGCACGAGCGGATGACGATGACTGGCTTTGATTTTTCGGTTCCACTTGGCAAGTTTGTGTTCCGTGGAGAATTTGCAGAGTATTTCAATGAGGCTCAGCAACCTGTGGTTAATGTTGCTCCCGTATCAAAAAACTCTTCCAATGCCCTTCTCGGCATCGACGTTTATCCCGGAGGTGATTGGAATCTCAGTTTTCAATATGCCCACAAGTATATCGCCAATTTTGATGCGGCTGTAATTAACGGTTATCAAAATTCTGGCACGGCAACAGT
>CAMZEQ010000106.1 GCA_947305835.1 uncultured Alphaproteobacteria bacterium
CAGGATGACAATGAGGTTCCTTTTCATAATGGTTTTATTTTTTATTGTTCTAACTCACAATGGGATATAATATGTTTTGCGTTTTTCCGAACGCGGCAGCAAAAATAAAAAATATATGGCTCGGGCGTTGCTGTACTTCCTTGACGTATGGAACACCAGAGGGACAGAGGGCTCCCGCCATCCCGTGGAACTACTTGAAGCGGATGGCAGTGCCGTAAACCAGCACCTCGGCGGCCTGCGCCATGATGGCGGAGGTGGAGTAGCGCACCCCGATGACGGCGTCCGCGCCCATCGCCTGCGCCTGGGCCATCATGCGTTCGGTGGACAGTCTCCGCGCATTCTCCATCATCTGGGTGTAGGCCCTGAGCTCGCCGCCCACGATGTTTTTCAGCGACTGTCCGAAATCGCTGATGAAATTCTTCGACTGGACGGTGCTGCCGGTGACAGTGCCCAGCACCTCATAATTCACGCCCGGCAAATTTTCTACAGTGTATATTTTCATACGAAAGGTTTTTATGGCTGTCGAGGCAGCCGGTTTTGAAAAGGCAAAATTACAAAATATTCCGTTACGGCATCATATTAAAAACGGACGCGACCGAAATCCGATCACGCCCGTTTTGGGAATTGGGTTGTTGGACGGGAAATCATTCAAAATGTGCGAATGATTGTTTGACCGTCCGTCCGTAGGGGCGAATAATTATTCGCCCCTACAACCTCGGGCAAACATTTGACCATTGATAAAGGGGTTCAACGTCTTATATCTGTTACAAGAATTGGATGTAATGAACCACCTTGGCGGCGAAATACTCGTAGTCGTTGTGGATGACGGCAACGTCTATTGTTCGGATTCCCATATCGGGATATCCTTGAATTGTTTCATTATTATCTCACCTTTTTGTTTACTGTATTTGAAATTGTTGCATGGACATTGGGAAGGATAACGATTTACGTATTGGCATCTGAAAATTCTCTGAGAAATGTGCCCGTTTTCACATATTTGTTGATGTCGACAAATCAATCCTCGTTCATTGATTTTTATGGCATATAGTAATTCCATGCTGTTAATATCTAAATTTGTTGTAGAAAGAATAATCTCGTTTTCTCCTTTTGGGTCGTAACATATTCCTTCTGAACATGGTGTTTCATCTGTTACAACAACTTTCCCTCTTAATCCAGGCATTATTTTAACATGCTTGAATTTTCTGCCAGACTCTATTTCAACGGGATTTTTAAAGTTATAAAAATGAATAGGTAACGGTTCATCATCATTTTCAATTATTGGCCGGTTCGCATCTTTCTCGCAATTGATTTTGATTTCTATAATGCGACCGCCATTTTGCTTCTTGTCCTCTGTGCATTCGTGAGTTACCCAAACTTCTAGACTTATTGGAGCACGTTCAGGTTCTTGGCTGTTAGTCAGTTTCAAGTCTGCAATATATTTCTTTTTTCCAGCAGGTAAATCTTGGTAATATCCTTTTTCTGGCGTACATGTGTCGTAATACTTTTTCAAATCGACATCATACAATCCTTCATGTTTACACTCTGTCCATCCGTATTGTTTGTAAAGATCGCACTTGTCAGCAAATTTGCATATTTGTTTTGCATAATATTGTACGATAAATGTTTCACTTTCATCAAATCTTTTCTTCAATGTTGCTTTCGCAAATTCATGAAGATATTTGTCGGGGTCGCAGATATTATCTTTTTCATGTCGAAAATGATGTTCTTTCTTATCGCCAAGCACGGGGAATAATTCCGCACCACATCCATAACAAAAATAATGAGACTTATGCCGTGTTTCTTTTGTTATTTCATTAATCGAAATAGGTTTACCATCTTCACCAATAGCGTATGGATATGTGTGTAATTCTCTTTTGTTTTCCATCAAAATAAATCTGTTAGTATACTATATTCTTTTTTACTGGTTTTGGTTGTACGTCACCTTTTTCCGACGGCAAAAATAACAAAAATCCTCATATTGCCGCTCCGTCACTTCCATAATAGAAACAATCCTCCTCCCATTTCAGCGGGTTTTGCGCCATATATTGGACAATGTATTGATACGATTCATCGTTCCGTATGATGTGTTCGTAATAATTGCGCTGCCACGGAGAAAACCCCATTTGTTTGGTCACCCCGATTTTGAATCCGCGCACCACCGAACCCACCGTGCGGGATGTACCACAGGGACGGGGTTGCGGGATCTGTAGGGGCGAATAATTATTCGCCCCTACACCCACGGCATCCGTACACATACCTTTATTCACGCCCGTGAATTGCGGGTTGTCCATTTCAATAATCCCATGCACGTGGTTGGGCATGATAACGTATTCATGCAAAACAATCTGCGGAAAATGGTTCGGAATCTCCTGCCAACATTCGTTCACCATTCTTCCATAATTCGACAGATACATTCTGCCATCTTGAACCTCTCCAAAAAGACATTCCCGGTTTCGGGTGCAGATGGTTAGGAAATAATGTCCGTTTTGGGTGTAATCATATCCGGTCAGACGGATGGAACGGCGATGATATGTTTTCGTTTTCATACTGTTATTAAAATGTTTTCAACCCCGCAAAAATACATTTTTTTCAAACACAAAACGGGCGCGACCGCAATCGGTCAACGCCCGTTTTTGGATCGTAGAGACGTGCCATGGCGCGTCTCTACGGGGGGGGGGTCGTACACATCTATCAATGTTTGAGGTCTGGATGCAGGGCGTAGTATTGTGCTTTTGACATAGTGTTTTTGATTAAACGGTTATAAAAGCAGCCCCATCCTTGAAATCATTGTCTTTTCGAAATCTCAGCGTACAGTGCCAATCCTTTCTCGGTAA
>CAMZEQ010000107.1 GCA_947305835.1 uncultured Alphaproteobacteria bacterium
AGAAACTAAAAATAAGCGAAAATAGCGGTCAAAGAAAAAGAAGCATTTTGGGATGTTCGAATGCATTGTTTTTAACAGGGGTGATTTTCATTCATTCATATCTGAAAGTTTAAATATATAATTTATATTACCATTTAAAATCAATATATTATCATTTATTTTAAAAGTTTTTATTGAACGTAGAGATTTGAAATAATTATCTTCAAAAGCCATATGTACCGATGTTCCGACGGTCATTGTTTGGCCCTGTAAATTTAAATTAATTTCAGATCCGTTTATTTGATAAACACCAAAGTAATTGTTGACGGCTTTTCCGTAAAATCGTCCGTCTTGATCAAAAGTCAATGAGATTTCGACAGGTTGTTCGGATTGGATTAAACGATATGTCTTTCCGACGGGGGTGAATTCTTTTTCTTTGCACCCGTTAAGCAAGATGAATAAAATACACAATACATACCGCATACCGACAATATATTTTCTTTTAAATTGGAAGTCAAACAAACTTTTCTGAAAGTATAAAAAAAGCCCAGAGAAAAGGGCTTTTGCATTTTTTATTTCGCTGAATGAATCCCACGTTGGACAGAGCGTAAAAGATCTATATCAATGCCCAAATTTTCCAAAGTCTTGTTGTGTTCGTATTGCATTTTTTGATTTTTGATCTCGAGTTCTTTCAGGGCTTTTCCTTGTTCGTTTTCTGGTAAAGAATTTATGAAGTCCGGCATATCGGGATAAAACTGCATAGAGTTTGTCAGTTTTTGGGCGTCCGTAGCATAGTTGGACAAGACTTGATTTTTTTGAACTAACTCAGAGGTACTTGTTTGTAAATGAGACACCTCTGCCTTTAAAGTACTATTTTCGTTTTCAATGTCAGTTAATTGTGAATTTGTTTTAGCTGTGTGATGACCAACCAGTGTCAAAAAAGCGGACAAGCCGATGATCCCTGCATAAGCGATGCGATTTTTTATACGCAAAGAACGATTCTCTGTCATCAATTCGGGAATAGAGGGTGTTTTTTGTAAAATTAATTGCGTCAAACATTTTTCTTTTGTCATGATTTCCTCCTGTTATGGAGATATTATACACCCGAATAATATTTTTGTCAATTTATTTTATTTTCTGTTGATGTGACGCATAAAAATTTGGAATAAATTTGTTTTTTTCAATGCAATTACTTTCTGCCGAACAGCTTTTCAATATCATTTAAACGCAAAGTAATATAGGTCGGACGTCCGTGAATACATTGTCCGGAAGTTCCACATTCTTCCATTTGGCGTAAAAGTGCATTCATTTCATCAACAGATAAAACACGGCCCGCGCGAACAGACCCGTGGCAAGCAATGCGTGCACAAATATCTTTCATTTTGTCTTTTAATAAAACGGTATCGTCAAAAGTTTTTAAGGTATCGGTCAGATCCTGAATGGTTTGTTTTAGATCCGCTTTGTCCATCAGGGCCGGGATTTCTCGTACCGCAATAGTATCCGTTCCAAAAGCATCCAGTACCCACCCCATGGCTTTTAATTCTTCGGCTCGATTCATTAATAAAGAAACTTCTTCGGGTTTTAAATCAATAATTTCTGGCACTAACATCAGTTGTGTTTGAGGTTTTGCTCCCAGATTTTTTATCATTTTTTCATAGGTGAGACGCTCGTGGGCCGCATGCTGATCCACGATTAAAATACCATCGGCCGTTTGCGAAATAATATAGGTTTTATGCAGTTGCGCTTTGGCGAGTCCCATTGGCGGAAAAGTCGTTTCCTTTTGGATGGCGGGTTCAGGTACGATTTGCGTTTTGACGGAATAGCTGTCAGACAGTTGAAAACTTTTTTGTTCAGGAACAGTTGGTATGGTATAATGCGAGCAATTGAGGGGCATATAGTGATTCAGCTTGGGGATCGCTTCCGTGTTGCCTAAAGCACCGATACTTAAAGTTGTTGCTGTTTGTTGCCCGTGTTCAGCCAGGGCATTTCGGATGCTGGCGACCATTAAGCCACGGATGGCGCCGGCATTTTGGAAACGCACCTCAGTTTTGGCCGGGGATACATTGACATCTACCTGATGATTGGGAACAGACAGAAACAATGCTAATACGGGGTATCCATCACTGCCATGCCCCATCAACCCTTGATAAGCCCCCCGAATAGCCCCCAATAAAACTTTATCTTTGACGGCACGCCCGTTCACATATAGGTATTGTTCTGTGGCAGTGGCTCGTGTATAGGTGGGTAGTCCCACAAACCCCGATAATTTCATGCCATCATGCTCTGTTTGTACGGGAATGGCATTTTCTTTAAATTGATGTCCGATGACCATAGCGACGCGGTCAAATAAATTCGATGTGGCCGGATAGTTTAATAATTTTTTGTTTTCATTTTCCAAAGAAAAACTGATTTCGGGATAGCACATAGCCAAGCGGTCCACAATTTCACGAATAGCCATCTGTTCACTTTGATCAGACTTTAAAAATTTTAGTCTTGCGGGGGTGTTATAGAATAAATCTTTAACTTCAATTTTTGTGCCGTAGGTGCAAGGAGCAGGGATAGGATCTTGCTTAACACCGCCATCGACTTGGACTTGCCAGCCGGATTCCGCCTCTTTGGTACGCGAAGTGAGGGTCATGTGGCTGACCGAGGCGATGGAAGGGAGCGCCTCACCACGAAACCCTAAAAAGTTAATGTTCATCAAATCGTCGTCGGGCAGTTTGCTGGTCGCATGCCGTTCCAAAGCGATAGAAAGTTCCTCTTTATTCATGCCTTTGCCATTATCTGTGACGGCAAAATAGGCTTTTCCGCCTTGCTCAATTTTAATATCAATGCGTGAGCTTTC
>CAMZEQ010000108.1 GCA_947305835.1 uncultured Alphaproteobacteria bacterium
TTCGCGAACATGAAAAATATCATGTCGATGTGGCCCAACAAGCAATGCTGTTTTTTAAAGAAGATATCGAAAAAAAGATTCATGAAATTGTCGGGAAAATGCGCCCCAAAATTGTTCGTTCGGAAAAAGAAGCCAATGCACTGATTCAAGATCAGTTTAATCAGATAATCGCGGAATTGACTCCGCTCATTCAACATATCAATAAAAAGATTGCCGAAAAAAATGCCAAAATCGATACGCCCGAATCTTATGCCAAGACAACAGCGTTATGCAATCATTGGTAATCAGAACCATTTCATTTTTTTAATCAAAAATAATTGAAAAATAACAATACAGATTAATAATCCGCAGATAACCCAAAAGCCTCGCGGATCTTCATTAAAGGGAATACCACCGATATTTGCCCCCAATAAGCCGGTGATAAAAGAAAGCGGCGTGAAAATAACCATGATCAAACTCATCAAATACATGGTTCTGCTGATATTGGTATTGGTTTGAGAATCCAGCTCTTCCTGCGTCACCTTGGTATGATCTTTGGCAAATTCCAATCCTTCCACCACAGCCGTCAAGTCACGATCAATTTCATGGAAACGTGCCATATTACTTTGAGAAAAAAACGGCAACTTGTTTCTTTCCATTTGGCGCATTACATCCCTTTGCGGGACAATATAACGTTTTAATCCCACGATCATGTGACGAATATGACTGAGATTTTCACGTAAACTTTCATCCTGACGTAAACCGTTTTCTTCTATAACTGTTTCTTCCAAATCATCCACGATATCGTTTATAGAGACAAAAGATTCTTCAATATTTTTGGTCATTTCAAAACTCAATGCAGCCAAGCAATCGCCCAAAGTTTTCGGTCCTTTTTTACGCTGCAGGCTTTCCAAAATACGGTTAACCGCTTTTACCGGTCTGTGGGACACCGTCAGTAATCGATTAGAAGTCATCCAAATGTGAATGGCAATCATATCGTCATCTTCACCTTTATGAGGATTGACTCCCCGCATAACCATCATTAAACCTTTTTTATGACGAAAGCATCTGGGGCTGGTATCCGGATCAATTAAGTTTTCCAATATTGTTTCATCAAAATTTAAGCTTTTCAACCATTCCAGTTTATCTTCATCTTTATAGTCAATATGAATCCAAATAGGTTGCCGCAACTTTGCATGAACCCCCGTCAGGCGGATATTTTTGGCTCCGCCTTTTTTGTCCAAAACTTTGCAAAATTGCGGCGTGTTCATGTGATTTCTCCCCCTTTCACATAAACATTACTCGATACAACAATCGACTGCTTTGCGTACTACAGCCTTCAGCTTACCGAACACACCGGAACTTTCGGGTTGTTTCGGCGTTACGGTATTGGCACCTTTGATTGCAGCCACTTGTTTTTCAACTTCTTTCAAATCATCGGGTTTCCATGCAATATCTTTGGTATCAACCAAGTTCATATTCAACCCCCAAAACAGGCAATACAAATCATAGGCTTGATTAAACAACTGATAGGCTTTTTCTTTATGGCCCATAGATTGCTGTTTTGTCCCTACCTCCATCAAACGCATACTGGTAGCCAACAAATGTTTGGAAATGCACCACACTTCACCTTCATAACTGGGAATGATCTGCAACATTAAATTTTTGCGCAATTCGCGGACTTCCTGAACCAAATCATAAAAACTGGATTTACCTGTCTTAGCACCAGAAAATATTAAATGTTCTTCAATGGAAATCAGGTTCATAATTGCGATTGTCAAATCTTGATCTGATGACAAATCCTTGGGGTTTTTCTTTTTACTGGCATCAATACGTTCCACAAACTCTTTAACGGATTTCGCTTTTTCCATTTTATCCTCCTAATTTAAAATCATAATTTCCTGGCATTCGCACAGATCTGTTCCCCAAAAAAGGAACAACACCAACCCATCTAAAATCAAAGGGATGACCACTTTTTCAAACGGAAAGTGCGCGTGCCCACCGTTATGCGCCTTCATCCAGGCATACAGATTGACCCCCAAAATATGGGCTGCCGCACCGCAAATTGCGGCCAACAAAAATGAATCAATATAGAGCAATTTCCAATGCAAAGCCGGTTTATATTCCAAATGGCCGGCATAAATAAATCCGATGGAAATCAAAGCAATCGCCATCAACAAAAAATTACGTCCCGAAAAATGCCAACCTTTCTTATCAAAAATACGGATGAGAATATAGCCCACGATAGACATCAAAGCCCCGCCCAAAACGCCGACAACTTCATTTTTAACACCAAAATAGCGCGCCAAGGTCAAACTGGCCCCCAAAATAACCGGACATAATGTTGTGCATGCTTGTGCCCAAACATTTTTTGCCAACATCAGTACGCCCAAAAATGATAGAATCTTTTTCATAAAATCTCCTTGCAAGTGAGAATTTTTTAGCACAGTTTTTTTCATTTTGCAAGTAAAAAACAAACTTGACAAGATTAAAATAAAAATATAGAATGTGTTTGACAAAGCGTTCATTGTGATGCCGCTTTGTTGGGAGTAAGACCCCAAAAAATTGTATGATGTCCAGTTTTTCTGGATTTTCCGGCTTTGGCCGGAAGGTGGCGGAATAACCACCAATGGCAAATACGCCGCACTATTTTTTGTACAATTTATAGGTCTTAACTTCCGGTCACTTTGCATCACAAGTGATTTTTTTATTGGAAGGGACCAGCATATGAACACACAGCGCGGACGGACATTGATGGAAAGTTTGGCAATGTTGGCCATTGTCGGCGTCTTGTCCATGGTCGGCATGCGGGGTTATCAAAGAGCCATGAGCAGGCATTATG
>CAMZEQ010000109.1 GCA_947305835.1 uncultured Alphaproteobacteria bacterium
GAAGCCGTCCCTGAAGCACCACACTTAGAAAATGAAGACGATATTCAGGCTGAAGCTGAATCGGAAGATCCTGTTCCCGATATCCGCCCCCCCGAAGAAGACAGAGAGATCGTCATTGAAAACGATACCATCCAGACAGATAATTCAGAACGAGATGAAGGCAATGTCTGAAAATTTAACCCAACAGTTGCTCGATTGGTACCGGGCAAACGGACGTGATCTGCCGTGGCGCATAAAAGGTGGCGCACATCCTGATGCTTATGCTGTATGGATCAGTGAAATTATGTTGCAACAAACGACAGTGGCAACTGTTATGGATTATTTCGATCGCTGGATGCAAAAATTTCCGACAATTGAAGCTTTAGCAAACGCAGATTTACAGGACGTTTTAATGGCTTGGCAAGGAATGGGCTATTATACACGCGCACGCAAAATCCATGAATGTGCACAAGTTTTAATGCAAAAATATGGGGGACATATACCGAAAACACGAGATGAATTATTAAAATTACCGGGCATCGGGCCCTATTCTGCCAGCAGCATTTGCTGTTTTGCCTATAATATACCGGAAACAGTCGTGGATGGAAACGTTATGCGCGTCATCGCTCGTCTTTACGGCATAACAAAAGAAATTACGGCATCGGATATTTATCCTTTGGCACAAAAACTGACCAGTCCGGAACATGGCGCTGATTATGCCAGTGCCATTATGGATTTGGGGGCCACTGTTTGCACGCCGACAAAGCCCAAATGTATGTTATGCCCTTGGAAAAAAGATTGTCTTTCCCAAAAACATGGAAATCAAGAGCAAATTCCTCAGATCAAGAAAATTGCGAAAAAACAAATGGACGGACAAGTTTATTTGATCCGAAATAAAAAAGGAGAATATCTGATACGGAAGCGAACCGAAAAAGGATTATTGAACGGATTATGGGAATTTCCATGGTGTGAAGGGAAAAAATTACCCGGAAAACATCCATCTGTAACACATATTTTTACGCATATTAAACTGACGCTTCAAATTATACACAAACAAGAAAATCCAGATAAATTTGATGGCATCTGGGTTGATCCCCAACATTTTAAGGATTATCCTTTTTCCACTTTAATGCAAAAAATTATCAAAAAGAACATCCTTAAAAATGAAGCTTCAGAATATGCCGCTAAACCATATATGTTTGACAAGGTCAGCAAAAAACTTTTCTGTGGTGTCGGTGAATTTGATTACGACCCCAAGAATAATCCATCGTGATTACTCTTCGACCTCTTCTTCATCCGAATTTCCGGACCAAGTAATATCCCCGATTTCATTTTTATCTTTCACCTGACCCGCACGCACCAAAAGGCGCTCATGATTTTGGTTTTCTGTACCATAATCGGTATACAAATCCAAATATAATGTACTGGGGCCGGAAATGCTTTGGCGATGATCCCCAAAGTTATTCGTACGAATCACATACTTGCCGTTGGCTGCCTTTTTCAACATAAATTCTTCGGGACCGAAGCCTTGCGTAAAATCATGCGGATAACGCCCACCGATTTGGGTTTCTTTGTGCCCATAATAGCATTCTTCCCCAATCGGATCCACCACATGCAAATCTATATCCGTATTGTCCGTACTCCATCCCAAAACAATACGTATATCAACCGGCATCGCAAAGATAAATTCTTTATTCATGTCCTTTGTGTCAATTTCAGGATGCAAAGCCAATAAATTGTTCATTTCAACAAAGATAATTTGCTTGATTTCATCAAAACGCGCCCAATCGGTTTCCATAATGTGATAGAAGGTATCAAAGGCCTTTTGATACTGTCCGTCCGCTTGATAAGCTAACGCCAAATCACGAAAACTTTGCGGATCTTCCCCGCGCAGTTCGGTAATTTTTTCAAACAACTCCACCGCCAAATCAGTTCGTTTCATTTGTATCAACTTGTTGGCCGCAATCCGAATCAATTCAACGTTATCCAATTGCATTTCCAAAATATTGGACAACACGATCAAAGCTTTATCAGTTTGGCCACGACGAATAAATTCATCCGTCACATCAAAATAAAACGAAGGTTGATCCGCATAACCCGTTTTGAGCTTTAAATAATCGGTGTAAAGCTCCTTATCTTTGGATGACTTCAAAATCTTTAAATACGGTGTATCAGGATCCCAAGCTTGGATTTGAATTTTACTTTGGGGTTCAGGTTCGGACAGCGATTTCGCCACCACATCTGCCGAAGCATACGCAAAACCAACGTCCGCTGCACTGTAAGAATTGCTTACCCTTACGGCTGGCGCCATAACCGGCGCAGCGGCATCCATCATCTCTATCGGAGCCGCATCCAAAACTTGCCCCACTTCTATGTGCGTGACACTTTGTGCTTTCAATTGTTCATATTTTTGTTGTTTTACCTGATTGATATCAAATGATTTGTTCCACCATTCTTTCACACGATCAGCCATCAATAAAGCTTTGGACCAAGCCGAATCTTTTTGTTTTTTTTCATCTTGAGCCGCCTCTTTTTCCAAATGATCGTATTCTAAACGCAATTCCTCAGGCGGCGTAATGTGATAACGCAAATAATCTGCTGCATTTTCCAAAACCAATAAAGACGTATTATCTGTCACGATCGAATACTGCTGCCCCAATTTCAAAATCGCGTCTTTATTCTTTTTTGGGTTTTGGGATAAATAATTGATCTTTTGAATCGCCCATAACCTTGCAACGGCAGAATTATCGCCACCTTTTTGAATGGTCATTTTATGGGTTTGCGTAATATTATTTTCATCATACCCCAAAGCTATTTCCAATTCC
>CAMZEQ010000110.1 GCA_947305835.1 uncultured Alphaproteobacteria bacterium
GTCGCGGTATTTCCACGAAACATTGTGTTACCATTTACAATCATTTCGCCTTGGTTCCAAACGGCACCACCCAATGTCGACCCGTAACCATCAGAATCATCTGTATCAGCAAAGGCCTTGTTATAATAGAAATTCACATTATTTAACGTAACCAAACCGGTAACAAGCGAACTTTCATTTGCAATCGCCCCACCCTGTAATGACATATTACCCTTGGTATCATCATTTGCATCGCCGAATGTAGTGTTTGATATAACCATAGTCACAGCCGGTACATCCAAATAGTCGTCATCACCGGAATTAAACAGTCCGCCATTAACCGTCAAATCACCAACATATTCTATTTCTCCGCCACCACTTAACAAAACATAATTATAAATCGCCCCGCCATCGACATCCGCCGAATTAGATGTAAACGACGAACTGTTGATGGTCATATTCCCTTGGTTTGTAATTCCGCTTTCACTTTCCTGCATCGTGATATTTTCCAAAGTCGCCATATCGGTTGCATTGAAAATCACAGTTGCCCCAGAGTTAACCAGCAAACTTGAATTCGCGATATTTATTGTGTTCGCATTTAATGTTGTTACACCATCCGATACAATATCTTCCTCATTAGTAAAAAATCGATTTGAAGTATTCAACAAATTTGTATCTTGTTTCACAAAAGTTAATTCTGAACCGTTGGTAATCGAAATAGTATTTGCATTTATCGTTGCGCCATCAATTGTCGCCTTGGTATTTTTAAATGACAAAGAACCAGCGGCATGCGCATCTTCGGCATCACCATCCAAGTGAGCAAACAGCGCAAGCGTTCCAGCGGTTGGTTGCGGAATGCCGGCGGCAACAACATCTTCTTCGGAGATATTCCACGCAAGTCCCGGGAACAAATCAACCAAATTTACATCGTTCATACCACCCGCACCATCGGGGACCTGGTAATTAAACGCCAATTCATCTTCATTCGTCAATTCACGCAGAGTTAATGTAACCGGGCCGACATAAGTATCACTATCAGACATATCAAACGAACGGGCAACCATCTTGTATTTTGGAAAAACATTTTGATATCTGTTATTGGTATCAACATTATTCATACGGCGACCGGCAAATGCGGCTTCGCCCACTGCGACATGTTGATTGGTTAAAACGATATCACCCAAAACGAACACATTATTTGTCGTATCAGGCGCCCCTGCAAACGCGGGCATAACCAACAATGCCGGCAATACTGAGATACCCAACAAAACATCGTGAATTTTTTTTGACATAATATTCTCCTTTTATATCTCCCATTTATAATTCAAAGTGTACCACAAATCACAATGATTGCAATAACAAATTAAACAAAATATGGGACAGATGTCCCGTATTTCTATGACCTATTTATCGCCATAATATAATTTTGCATACTCTGCCATACACTCTACAATCAATCCGACATATTTATATCTTTCCCAATGATGTGCCGTATCACGCAAAGACGGTCTAAAATCTTTGAACCCATATTCTTCCCAATCAATAAAATAAACAACATCAAAAGTTTTCGGATCCAACATAAAATTTTGCCATATATCGCCATGGAACCAACCATAAAGAAACCCAGGTTTGTCATTTGGATTTGGTTTTAAATCGCGCAATTCTTTTGGATCGGCACGCCCAACCACATACAAAAAATTGGCGATTTGTTTTGCAATTTTCTCACGATGTCTAAGAACATCTGCGGCCTTTAAATCAACCAAAGTTAACGCCCGGTGTTTTAATCGGGGAAATTTTCTGGAACACATCGACTATACGTTTTTCCCGTCCCGATGCCGCGACACTGTCAACCCACAATGGAAATTTAAACACATATTTTTTATTTAATATAATCACATAATTTTTAGACCCGAACCCAACCCGAATTTTCATTTTGCATTTTTTCATATTATGACTGCGTGCGTAATCACGCACCCATTTGACATAGCCACGCACCTGGGGATAACGAATTTTTGCCCGAACCTTGTCCCGCAACGCGCGTGTCGGCATTAACATAGCTATCAAATTTGCAATAAAATGTCTTAACAAAACATACCTCCGTAAAAACTGGATTGTATTATAACAAAGGCTTTGCCAAATAAGCAAACATATTTTTGTGTCAAAATCCCCTCTTTTTCAGTGCGTAATATAATTCTTTTTGAACTTCATGCGAACTTAACTCACTTGCACTTTTTCTGTATTCCCGGTAATCAGAATTTGTATATGTTGCGTCATCCGCCTTTTTTACCTGGGGGCCCAAAGAGCCCTTTTCCGGCGCCAACTCGTCCAAGACATGTTGCATCTCATGTGCAAAAACACCGACCGTGTAATTGAAATTTTCTGGTCTTTTCAACAGGACAAACACATCTATATGGTCCAAAATTTCTTTTTCAGGGTCAGATTTCGTGGCAAAGTAATGATAAACGGCCCTGCCCTCTACACTATTTTTTGTGTGCGACTGCGTGGGAACCTCGGACCAATCTGTGACAATCCGCACCTTTATCAAATTTCTGTCAAAACCGTATTCATCGCAGAAATCGGACGCAAGTTTTTGAAACAACATGCCATACAATTTTTTTTGGGATTCCGCCTCGGCATACTTGACCCCATACACCAGTTCGCGATTATTTTCTAAACGCCTTATCCAATCGTTGGTAAATTGTTTGGCCATCATAAATCTGTTTGGGGTGGCATCATGAAATCTCTCGCGAATTTCTTCTGGTGACGCCCCGTCGCGTTGCATCTTCGCCAAACGCCTATCAAAA
>CAMZEQ010000111.1 GCA_947305835.1 uncultured Alphaproteobacteria bacterium
GGTATCATCCAAAGATACGGCGGTCATTTTATTCACATCCGGTTCGGAAGGTTTGCCCAAGGCTGTCTTTTTAAGCCATTACAATTTGTTATCGAATTGCTATCAGGTGCCCAGCCGCTTTGATGTCTATCAAAACGATGTGTTTTTGAATTGTTTGCCCTTATTCCATTCTTTCGGTTTGGGGGCCGGGACGATTTTGCCGATGATTTTGGGTGTTAAGACATTTTTGTATCCGACACCGCTTCATTATCGAATTATTCCGGAAATTGCGGCCAGTATTCGGGCGACGATTTTCTTTGCGACGGATACATTTTTGTCTGCTTATGCCAAGTGTGCCAATCCGTATGATTTTAACAGTTTACGTATTGTGGCCGGTGGTGCCGAAAAAATCCGAGAAGAAACCCGGACGGTATGGCAGGAAAAATTCGGTGTTCGTTTATTTGAAGGGTATGGCGCCACCGAATGTTCACCATTTATTTCTGTAAATACTTTCTTGTTCCAAAAGAAAAATTCGGTGGGACGTTTGTTGCCGGGTATTGAATGCCGCGTGAAAAAAGTGGACGGTATTACCGAAGGTGGTGAATTATACGTCAAGGGCCCGAACATTATGCAAGGTTATATGCGTCACACAAATCCCGGCGTATTGGAACCGCCCAAAGACGGTTGGTACGATACGGGTGATATTGTGGAAGTGGATGAGGACGGATTTATTACCATCAAAGGACGTTGCAAGCGTTTTGCCAAAATCGGCGGCGAAATGGTGTCATTGATGGCTGTGGAACAAACGATTGCCAAAAAATGGCCTGAGGCTTTGTCCGGTGCGGTCAATTTACCCGATGAGCGCAAAGGTGAAAAGATTGTCTTGATTACCAATGAAAAAGCCATTACCAAGGATGCTTTGATCACCTTATTTAAAGATACGGGTATGACGGAATTGGGGTTGCCGGCAATGATTGTTTATACGGAAAATCCGCCGTTATTGGGGACGGGTAAGTTCGATTATTTGAAAGCCAAAGAAATGGCAATCGAAGCTTGCAATAAAAAGGAATAATTTTGGGGGCGTTGCCCGTGGACGGCACTGAAAAATGAACCGGTAAAACATAAGGGGGCGCTGTGTAAGCGCCCCATTTATCGTATTTTTTGAATATTTAACCTATGATATGTCCGGATAGATTATATTAACATATTGATATTCCGGTTGAATTTTTCATCAAGCAGGGCGAAGGGGGCGTAAAGGATGTATAAAAAACGCCCCGAAAAATCGAGGCGTTTCGAAGCCGGATAAAATTAGTTATCCAAGCTGGTATTTTCAATACCTGTACTTCCAGTGGAAATGCCGGCGGCATAGGTAACGATAAAGTCGGCAGCGGCCACGATGGCAACACCGAATACCAAAGCAAACAACCATTTCCATTGGATTTTGCCCAACAAGGCAGCGGCGGCCAAGCCGATCAAACCGAATGCAGCCAAAACGTAGAAAACACTACGAACTTCTGCAAAAAGATTTGCTAATGTATTGGAAACGCTTTCCAATCCGGCTGCTGCGCCGGTCGCATAAGCAACCACGCCCAAAACGGCCGCTAATGCCAAAGATTTTGATAATTTATTCATTTTTTATCCTTTCTTTTATTTTTTATGAGAATATTCTCCTGATTTAAATTCATTTTGAATTTGCACGTTTACGATACGTCCGAAATTCAAAAATTCTTTATTTCATTCGACTCCTTAAGGTTGTTAGATTTGAAACCATTTCAAATCGTACTCTCGTGATAGCGTATTTTTTTGGCTTTGTCCAGTACTTTTTTAAAAAAAGATAAAAAAAACATAAAAAGATGTTTTGTTAAGCAAATATTAACTTTTTAAAGTCTATGATACAGCCGGTCGAGTATGTGTGGGGAATTTATGAAAAAAATGGGATTATGGCTTTTTATTTTAATGATGACATTGCCCGTAATGGCGCAAACGCCGGATGTGGTGGCTTTACCTGATCCCGATGATTTTTTGGTGGATACATATTCTATGCCGGCGGCGCCTTTGTCTGTTCCGGCGGTTCCGGCTGTTCAAAGTGTTGCGTCAATGCCGAATAATATGGATATTTTGACGGAAATTTTTGGTTCAAATGCAATGACATTGAACGCCAATCAACCGGTTGTTTCATCGCAAACACGCGAATTTACACCGACACCGGGTTTATATTACCCCAAACAAAGTGTTTTGACAAAACTGCCGGATTTGCCTGCACCGCAACTGACTGTTGAAAGATATATTGATACGTCGCATAAGCCTGTCATTCAACAACCCGATTATGCGGATCAATTGTTGGAAGCCGTGGAAAACGGTAAACAGGTTTATTTTTCAATTCCCAAAGAAGTGCGCATCAAATTTTATCCGGCGCAATCCAATTTATCGGCCCAGGCCATGAAATGGATTAAATCTTTTGCTTTAAAGGTTCGTGATGACCCGCGGTTGGTTTTGGAAATTCGTGCCTCTAATGAAAATTGGCCGTTACAGAGCAAGCGTTTGGGCCTGATGCTTCAGGCTATTTTGGAAACGGGGATATCACGCCATCAAATCGTGGTTTATAAGACTGCACGGTCTGTGGACAGTGTGTTGTTGGGGTATGCCCAAGCGGTTAATCAAGAAGTGAAAGTGAATAAAAAAAGACAAAAAACGATCCGTTGGTAAAAAAATGCTTGTAATATAAAAAAAAACAGTGTATGTTTTTTAAAAACAGGGAGTTCAATATGATAAAAACGAATCTTTTTAAAATTTTTGTTGG
>CAMZEQ010000112.1 GCA_947305835.1 uncultured Alphaproteobacteria bacterium
AAATTTCTGTATTTCCGCGTTCTGACAAAGACATTAATAATTTTTTGCCATCAGGAGAAAAATGTGGTGCAAAAGACATACCTTTAAATTTTCCGACCAATTCACTTTGGCCTGTTTTCAAGTTCATGATATAAACTTTCGGTTCCCCTGATTGATAGGATAAGTATGTGATTTTTTCATCTTTTGGAGCGAAGCGTGGTGTCATGACCATCGATTTGTCATCCGTTAAAAATCTTAAGTTGGCCCCATCAAAATCCATAACAGCTAAGCGTCTTTTGCGTTTTTTTGCACTGCCGGATTCGGATACAAATACAATTTTTGAATCGAAGTACCCCATAAATGGTATCAGAGACAATATGGGCCATTTTGCGCCACTTTGATTTATCGGCGCCGATATTTCTTTGAGGTATCAGTCGGTGTTCCCCATAAATATCCCATAGTAAAAAAGAAACTTTTAAATCGCCATTGGGATTTTGGCTGATTTCTCCTTGAATCAATCCTTGGGCATTTAAAACCTGCCAATCGGCGAAACGAGGTTGATCGTCCAAAGAAAAGAATTTTTGCAAATAAGCATCTGAATCTATTACGCGAAACAGACCGGAACTCTCCAAATCATTTTTAATGACTGCAGTGATTTGTTTTGCCATTTCTTCCAATCCGCTGTTTTGCGCGGAAAAATCAGGTAAAGCAACAGGAATCGGATCCGTTTTGGCACCGTTGACATCAATTTTTAATGTCGCCCAAGCAGGCATAGTCCAAAAAAATAAAATCAAAAAAAATAAACGTAAAAACATAGATTTTCCCCTTTTTGTGGATTTAATCATAAAACAGCCAAAAAATCAAGCATAAAAAAAGGCGGTATCTTTTCGATACCGCCTTTCAAAGGAATTATTTACCATCCGAAAGTTAAACCGCCGGATACGGTAGCGCTTTGATTTCCTGCATAACCGGCACCTAAGTTTAACAACAGGTTGTCGTTGACATAATGGAATCCACCCAAAGCAATACCGGCAGTTCCGCGATAATAACCGCCACCGACAGCAATCTGGGTGTCACTACAAGCTCTGGCATTTGGTTTTAACCCATTCAAAGCTGCCATACTGGCAAAACCGGATTTCATTTGTTTATTCATTTTTTCCACTTTGTTTTCCACGCGGTCTAAGTTTGAATCTAAGGCGGATATAGCGCTGGTCAGATCATCACCTTGACGCACATAATTTGTGGTTGAATAATTCAAAGTACCGATGGCATTACCGGCAGCCTGCAAACCGGCAGATAAAGATGTTGCCATTCCGGCATTCACGGCACCGTTAGAGCTTGCCAATGTCCGATCGCCGATGGATTGATCAAGGTTTTCCAAAGCCCCGACAATACTTAATGAAGAGGGTTCCGTTGTGGCGCCGTTTATTAAGTTGCCCATCGATTTATCGCCGCTTGTTCCTTTATAATAGGAACCCGCAACTTTTTTCAATTCGCTTGTGTCACCCGTGGCTTTATTTAAAGCATCGACGTTTGTATCCAAATCCTGAATGGCACCCTTAATCGTTGAGCTTTGAATAACTTTTGTGCTGCCGTCATAGGTGGCATTTTTTGCAGAAGATAACACTGTGGCAACGGTCGCCATTGTGGTCGAATTGTCTGTACTTGATAAACTTTTTGCCGTTCCGTCATCAATTTTATTCACGCTGGTCAAGGCTGTCCCAAATTTCAATGATCCGCCCGAAACAGTGATGCCGTCTTTGGCATTTAAGGTGCCTGTGATAGCTGCGCCACCGGCTGATACAGTTAATCCGCCGCTTGTAATGGTTGCGCCGTCAGCAATAGTGGCCCCGCCGCTGATATTTGCTCCACCATTCAAATTGGTAGTGCCGGCTGATACAGTCAATCCGCCGCTTGTAACGGTTGCGCCGCCGGCAATAGTGGCCCCGCCGCTGATATTTGCTCCGCCGTTTGTAACGGTTAAACCACTTTTGGCTTCTATCGTTTTACCACTGATTTGACCATTGGCAGTGATATTACCTGAGCCAGAACCTAAGGTGATTGTTGTTTCATGGCTTGTGTTCTTCAATGTAACATTTCCATCACTTGTTGTGCTATCTAAAATAATTCGAGAATCTGCAAGACTTGTTCCGCCCACGAAGATTTGTCCCGACACGCTCTCATTTCCGGAGATAGAGGTGTCACCGGTAATAGATGTTGCACCATTAATAGATGTTGCCCCATTAATGGATGTTGTACCGGAAATGGCTGCGCCACCGGCCGAAACGGTTAATTTATCATTCAATGTTGTTTTTCCTGTAACTCCCAAGGTACCAGACACTGTTTCGTTGCCGTGGATATTCGTAGTGCCTAATTCCGCACCGGCGTAGGTCGGGCTACTTGCGCCGTCGGATGTGGTAATTCCACCTTTGGCTGTAATGCTGCCCGAAACAGTTTCATTTCCGGAGATAGAGGTGTCACCGGAAATGGCTGCGCCACCGGCCGAAACGGTTAATTTATCATTCAATGTTGTTTTTCCTGTAACTCCCAAGGTACCAGACACTGTTTCGTTGCCGTGGATATTCGTAGTGCCTAATTCCGCACCGGCGTAGGTCGGGCTACTTGCGCCATTGGATGTGGTAATCCCTCCTTTTGCGGTTACCTGTCCTGCTGCTGAGACAGCGCCACTGGAAATAGTGACCTTGTTGTTGCCTGTACCGGCTGTAATGCTGCCCGAAACAGTTTCATTTCCGGAGATAGAGGTGTCACCGGAA
>CAMZEQ010000113.1 GCA_947305835.1 uncultured Alphaproteobacteria bacterium
GAATAAAACCGGCTCCGATTCCGCCAATACGATGAGCCCCTTTTTCGCCGCCGCTTAACACCGGACTTTCTGCCGGTTCGACAGCCATAACAAACAAATCCGGATTGCATGATTTCAGGGTAGATGCAATCCCGGTAATTGTCCCCGATGTACCGACACCGCAAACAATGGCATCAACTTCTCCGTCCGTATCTTCCATTATCTCGACTGCCGTAGTCAATTGGTGAGCTTCAACGTTAGCCGGATTTGAAAATTGCTTAAATTCTATAATATTATCCGAACGCTGTTTTAATATTTCAACTTTATGCAGCGCACCTGCCATACCCTCGGTTGCCGGTGTCAACAATACTTCCGCCCCAAATTGTCGTATGAGTGAAATTTTCTCTTTTGCCATATTTTCCGGCATGACTATCACCAACTTATAACCACGAGCGGCACAAAATGCGGCCAAACCGACTCCGGTATTTCCTGAAGTTGCTTCAATAAAAACCGTATTGTCATTTATTTTACTGAAAGGCGCTTTATTAATCATATTCAAGGCTACTCTGTCTTTAACCGAAAAAACAGGATTATAAAACTCACATTTAGCGATTAAATTACCTTTCAATTCGAACATATTCTTTATTTTATGTAATTTAACTAACGGCGTATGACCAACCAAATCTTCTATTGAATCATAAATCTTAGACATCACTTTTTACTCTTACCAATACATTTTTTAATCCGCATTTTTGCGTTTCATCCAGCTTTAGTTTTCCAACCAGCAAATCCTTAATCGGGCACCATGTTAAAGACGTTCCCTTAAGATTAGCATCCTCAACAACATAAACACTGTAAAATTGAACTTCTTTGATTGCTGTCTGATTTTCCAAAATAAATGAAGACACATAAAAATCGGCCGTCGTGACCTCATCGAGTTTAACATCCTCATCTGTCGGAAATGAATATAATCCCGTTATTTTATCATATTGGCAAACAATTTGATTAGAACTGATTATAACAATGTAAACCCGCTGACGCACATATGCTTTATCTGAATCAAAACTTTTAAAATTGCCAAACTTATCATAAAAAGATTGTTTAACCATTCTTAGCCTCATCCATTAGTTTCTGTGTAAATTCTTTCAGCCCGACCATTTGGCGCACACGCTTCATACGTTCGGCCGAAAAGATTTGTTGAATCGTATCAACCGCTTGTTCCGGATTATCACAGATAACAACGTAGTCATATTCAACCCAATGTTTCATTTTATCAGCCAACATAGACATCCGCTTATTAATAATTTCTTTGCTGTCGGTCTGACGCCCTTCCAATCGGCGGCGTAATTCTTTAATAGACGGAGGTAATAAATAAATAGAAACGACATCATCCGGTGCTTTTTCTTTCATCTGTCGCAAACCGACCCAATCCATATCAAAAACAACATCCTGACCAACGTTAATAAAGCTATCGACTTCTGATTTCAATGTACCATAGCGGCTTCCATATTGTGAATCAACTTTTTCATAAAAAGCATCTTCGGCAACATATTTATCATATTGTTCATCCGACACATAAAAATAATCCACTCCGTCAACCTCACCTTCTCGTTTGGCACGTGTTGTAACAGACACCGAAAATTTTAGATTATTGTCCTGAGCCAAAAGCTTTTTGATAACCGTTGTCTTACCTGTACCGGAAGGCGCCTCGATAACAAACATCACTCCGCGGCGAATTGTTCTTAAACGTTGGATAATATCAGACATATCTTTCCTCTTGTAAAATGAACTCATTCGTATTATAAACTAAAATATCTTGAGATTACAACTATTAAAAAGCACTTATCGGGGATTTTTTTATGACTGAAAAACTAAGCATTTTAATAACCGGAGCATCTTCGGGAATCGGAGAAGCTCTGGCTCAATATTACGCTGAACATGGTGCAACCCATTTATTTTTAAGCGGGCGAAATGCCGAACGTTTGGAAAAGGTTGCCGAACGCTGCCGCCAAGCAGGTGCAACGGTTTATCCCAAACAAATAAGTGTTACCGATCGCAAGGCTATGCAAGAATGGATTACTCAATGCGAAAATATTGCACCATTGAACATTGTTTTTGCCAATGCCGGAGTTTCAACCGGTGAAGAAAATACTGAAAATGCTTATACTACCTTTGACACCAATGTTATGGGGGTTATAAATACCATACATCCTGTCATGGATATTTTCAAAAATCGTAACAGCGGCAAAAAAATTATCGCCATAACATCATCAATTGCCGGTTACCACGGTTTGCCGTCTTGTCCGTCATACAGTGCTACTAAGGCTTGCCTTAAAGCTTATGGTGAAGCTTTACGCGGTAGTTTAAAACCTTTTGGAATACAAGTCAGCGTTATTTGCCCGGGTTTTGTAAAATCGCGCATCACAGATAAAAATACCTGCCCGATGCCGTTTTTTATGTCGGCTGAAAAGGCTGCGCAAATCATTGCCACACGTATAGATAAAAATGTCGGTTTAATTGCTTTCCCCTGGCCAATGAGATTGGCCGTGTGGGCACTTTCGATTTTGCCTAACCGCTTAACCGACTGGATTTATGCCGCCCTTCCACATAAAGTATAAAGGCTTATTTACCTAAAAAGTACCTTAAACTGCAAAAGATAACAATGTATTATAAGGCTTTGACAGAGGATATATAACAAAATCCCCTAATGCCCATAAAAAAACTTGCATTTATTAAAAAAATATCATACAAAGACTGTGCCTTATTGGTGAGA
>CAMZEQ010000114.1 GCA_947305835.1 uncultured Alphaproteobacteria bacterium
ATATTGTAAAAACAATCGGATATAGCAAAAGGTTAAGCGGAATTATCCCTGATTGTATAGAGGGTAAAATTGTTTCTGATGCAGATATGGCTGACGGAGTCGGTTTAGTTGGCATCATCCGTTGCATTGAATATCGTGCTTATCGTTCCAAAGGCGGCGAACCATTTTTTGATCCTGATTGTTTGCCGGTAAAAATGGATGCCGAAAAATATAAAAACATGAAATGTGGTCCGGTTGTAAACCATTTTTTTGAAAAGTTGTTTTTATTGCGTGATTTGGCCCTGACAGAGCCGGGACGAAGATGCTTGGCAAAAAAGCATGAAACGATTTTCAATTTTTTAAAAACTTACTTTGATGAAGTTAATGCACCTCAGGTCTGGAAAGATCTGTTGGCACAATATGTCTAGGCTCTTTTTTTTGAATTCAATAATCTTCTGATTAAAAATATATGGTGATATATGTATCACTATAAACTACTTGACTTTATCGCTGCGTTATGCTGAAATGTAAGAAGCAACTTAAAAAAAGGATCTGGATATGCATAAATTACTTCTGTTATTATCAACAATTTTGTTGGCCGAAACCGCATTTGCGGGGGGCAGTATTTTGGGCCATAAAAGAAGGTCTAACCCGTATGGTGTGAATGCGATTAATGTACACGTCTGTTCGGAATTGGAATGCCCTCGGGTGCGGATTATTTCCGGTGATTGTACGGGGGAACACATGGAGATGCGTTGGGGCGTTTGCATATGTGAAGCGGGGTATGTGGCAAGTAACGGCGTATGTGACTTATGCCCGGCTGGTCAATACAGTGACGGGTTCAGCGGATGCCAACCATGTGGCAATAGAACGTATAAAGTGACGGCGGATGCGACTGTTTGTATGCCGTGTCCGGATGATTATGCAACCGCTTGTGCGGATATCACAGGTATCAGTACAGCCTGTGCCAATGGTACCTATTTAATTGAAAATTCATGCGTTATTCCGACGACAGGTTACAATGGTGCCACAAAAGGTGATGGGGCTGTTTGTACCGGTACAGGTGGTGAATGTCAGGTCTGCTTAAAAAACTATTCTGATGATACAGCGGGTACTTGGTTTGACAGCGATGCTAAATGCGTTCAGGAAGGTGAAGTTTGTGTGAATGGTGCATGTAAAAATGTGGAAAGATATGCATGGGATTTTTCAACCATGTGCAAATGTATGAAAAACGCCTTGGGAGATAATATTTGTGGCGGCGGTTATGGTGGTATTACATGTTCAAATAATGATGATTGTTCTGCTTACGGAACTTTGAACGATGGCAGTTGCACTCAAGTAACGGCAAAACGGTGCTTGAAAAACAGCGACTGTTCTTACGGTGAGTATTGTAACTACAGCGGTTACATAGATTGCGATAACGGTCCGTATGATGGTGTATGTGTGGCCAAAGAATCCACAACCGGTCGTTTTCCAAAGGATGGGATAAAAGATGGTGTGGCGTATTCTACAGCCGAAGCAGAAGGGTATGTGCGCAGCAGCGGAATCATGGAGTGGTACACTGCACAAAATTTTTGTCGTTCATATAACAAAAATCTGGTGACCTTGGTAAATTTAGGCATTAATTTTACAGGGACATCTTGTTCCGGTAATGCGTCTTGCGGTGTGACAGATGTTGAGGCCAGTGCCTTAAAGACTCGCTTCGGGAATGATATCTGGGTTTGGACAAATGATAAAAGGAATTGTAATGCTTCCGGTGTGGATTTAGATGTAAGCCAAATCAGGGTTCAAGATCGCAATATCAGTTCTTATCTCTATTTTGCACTGTGTCGATAGTTGAATTTTTTCCTATGACCCGTAATTGTATGATTGATAAAATTTGTCATAAAGAAAGGGAAGAACATGTCAGGTAAAGATTTTTTTTCAACAAACAAAAGGAATTATATTAGCCGGTGGGAGCGGAACCCGACTTTATCCGCTGACAAAAACAACCTCAAAACAATTACTTCCCGTTTATGATAAACCGATGATTTATTATCCTTTGTCAACGTTGATGTTGTTCGGGATCAAAGATATTTTAATTATTTCCACGCCGCAAGATACCCCAAACATTGAACGTCTGTTTGGTAACGGGGAACAGTTGGGATTAAACATTCAATATGCCATTCAAAATGAACCCAAAGGGATTGCCCAAGCTTTTACAATCGGGGCTGATTTTATCGGGAACGATGATGTTTGTTTGATTTTAGGGGACAACATTTTTTATATGGGGGATCAGATCCGTTCCTTCCGTCAATTAATTCAAAAAAACAACGGTGCAATCATTTTTGCTGCTCATGTTCCGGATCCGAAGCGTTTCGGTATTGCAGAATTGAATGAAAAAGGTGAAGTCCTTTCTTTGGAAGAAAAACCGGAATTCCCTAAATCCCATTATGCTGTGGTCGGACTTTATTTTTATAAAAATGATGTTTTGGAAAAAGTTAAAAATTTAAAGCCTTCTGACCGTGGAGAGTTGGAAATTACGGATTTGAATCAGGATTATTTAAAAGAAGGACGTTTGTCGGCATGTATTTTGAAAAGAGGGTCGGCATGGTTGGATGCCGGAACACCGGAAAGTTTAATGGAAGCGAGTTCGTTCATTTCTATTATAGAACAGCGTCAAGGACTGAAAATTTCTTGTATTGAAGAAATTGCTTATCGTCGTGGTTTTATTGATAAAAATCAGCTGAAGGCTTTGA
>CAMZEQ010000115.1 GCA_947305835.1 uncultured Alphaproteobacteria bacterium
CCTGAGCAAATAAAAAAGATGCCTTGAGGCATCTTTTTTTGTGGTTCGTGGCAGACCACATAAACAATATTAAACCAACTATGGTTTAGCGTTTTGCGGAGGCTTTTTTTTTGGTCGGTAACAAAGTAGTAACAAAAAATGGTACGATTCCGCCCATAGGGACAACCACAAACCAAGTGCAAAGATAACACTTTTTCGCGGAGGTTTTGCAAATCCTTTCGTATTTTTTCGCACGGCCTACACGTTAATATCGCAGTTGTGGGACAATCCCAAATCCGCCTCCAATGCCGCAATACGGCGTTTCAGATAGCCATCAATAAAATCTGTCGCTTCGTCCAAAGTGTCCCATACGGCGTTTATATCCCACCATAAATCTGCGGGGATCTCCACAACATTCCCGTTCAATGATCCGTCACCCATTAAACCACGGAGCAAATAAGTTAGTCCGCGCCGCAAGTGCGTTACCCCTTCAAAGGTATCATGTCCGCAACAATAGACAGGCTCGGCAACCAGGCGCATTTCGCCGCCAATCTCTTCCGTTTCCAATTGCTTTTTTGTCATAATTCGATAATTTTAGAATTTCTAATGACGCAAAAATACACCGTTCCGGCTTACAAAAAATTACAATCAAATAAAAAATTTTTCATAACTTGCTGATTGCGTTTATGTTGTAAACACATTTGAAAATGTAAACACCATTAGAACAGGACACTATCAAATAAGAACGCCAAATGTTTTTCCGGCGTTCCTATGGAAAAAATATTTTTATAGGCACAAAATGTGTTTACAGCGTAAACACATTACAACCGCATCAAAGCACCTCCGCCGCATCAAAATGGAAGGATTTGGGCGTTTGACGCGGAGTTTTTGGCATCACAACAGCATATCGGCCATTCCGCAATGAAAGCCCGCATCCCGACACGCTGCACAACTCCGGCGCATCCCCTCCAAAATGTAGCACTCCCCATTGTACGCCATCACAGACGGCGCGTTGTGGAGTGTTACCAACATTCCCGCATCCTTCATCCATTTTAACATCCTTTCGCCGTCAATATAGCCCTGCTCCATCCAAAAACGGAGCGCCACGGCCTTTTCCCTGCTGATTGGAATACGCCTATTGGCATTCATGCGCACAAAAGCCCATTTCTGACAGTCTGCGGCACTCTTCAAGTTGTTCCCTTGTCTGCACCACCTCCACCGTGAAATGCTGGTCAAAGCCTTTAATTTCTCCGGTTTCAATGAAGCCCTGTTTTAGCCACCGGAGCAAAACCACCTTTTTTTCCCTGTCAAGTTCAATCCTCATCTTCTATGCCTTTTGTGAGTTCGCCAATAATCAAATCCAATTGGGTTTCCGAAAGTGCAGAAACGTCAATGTCCGCCGTTACTGCCTGCTGTTTGGGTACAACATATTGCATAAGCCTTTCAAGCATCTGCAACCGCTCTTTTGGAGGGAGTGCCTTCAAGTCCTTTTCCATCTGCTTCCGGTTCCTGTCTATCACGGAGGACAACCATTTCCTCACATCCTGTGTTACCTTGTTGGGCGTTCCTTTCGGCCTTCCGTTGGGGTTGCCCGTCTTTCCTTTGGGTTGCGCCATAGTCAATGATATTTTAATGTTTTTCAATGTTATTTTCTTTTTTTGGAAATGTAAGGCGGAATCATAAAATCCCGCCTTACAGCCATAGAATCCCATCACAATCCCATCTTTTCAGTAATTGAATCAATATTACCGCCCTCGGAAAATGTGGCTTCATAGGCGCGTTTTTCGTCTTCAAACAGTTCGGTTGTTTCTTCAATATACCTCTGTACGGTTTGTCGCTTCTGAATGGTTTCAAAATCATTGCCTTTTATGACCGACAACAGCCCTTTGGCCTCGTCAAGTTTTTTTGAAAGTTCCGACATGTTTTTCACACGTTGGGCGCGTTCTGTTTCGGCTGCCCTTTTTCTATCCAATTTAGTTTCCATAATTTTAGATTATATGATTTACTACTTCATTTATACCGTCTTCTCCAACTTCGCACAATAGGACATTATGCTCCGCCTCGTCCAGCCGTTTATTAAGTCTTTTTATTTCATCTGTCAGCCTCCACCAGTTTTTGGATTGTTCCGCGTCAATTGTACCGCCTCGCTGCCGATACAATTCCCGTTCCTGCTCTGCCAGTTTTACGGTCTCCCGGAGACTTTCAACCCGCGCCTTAGCAATGGCAATTTTGTTTGCACGCCGTGTGTTTTGTTCCGAATACTCTTTTTTAATGCTTTCGTAGTCCATTTTTATAAAATTTATTTGTTAATAATCTCTTTTATAAAAAATAATTATTAATACTTGTTTTTTTGTGTGTGGCGTTTTTCAAAACCACGCCTAACAAAATAAATAATATATTATTATTCTTTCCAAACCAAACCAATCCTATCCTATCCTATCCTATCCTATCCTATCCTTATAGTTATATATAGATATATATAGTTAAGTATAGATAACTATATATATCTATTAATCATTCCACACCCATTTGTGTTGCGAATCGCTCCAAGCATAACTCTGTGAGGGTCTTGGGGGCGCATCCATCGGCACGGTACGTGCTGGGGCGTAATGCCTCATTCCATCCTTGGGGTCTATGTATTCGCCATAACCCAATTTCACACCGGGCGGAGGTGTGGGCATCACAACAGCATATCGGCCATTCCGCAATGAAAGCCCGCATCCCGACACGC
>CAMZEQ010000116.1 GCA_947305835.1 uncultured Alphaproteobacteria bacterium
TACCATCAATAAAAATCATATGATAAAGAAGAACCTTTGGATATGTTGGTCATTGAAAAAAAGGCCGCTTTACCATCTAAGAAAACTTTACTGCTCACAGTTTTGGTTTTGGTTGTTTTCTATATCGTTTGGTACCTGATTGCCAACAGTTATTCACAAAATATTCTTATTCAAGAAGCAGAGGAAAATTCCCAACCTGCCCCAACTGTCGAGATTGTTGCTGAAGTTATTGAAGAATCACCCGTTTCGGAACCATCTGTCGTTGCACCGACAAAATCTGATGTTACAACAAAGATTGAAAACAAAAATAACGCCATCAAAGAGATATCGGATGAAGTTTATACGGCCCCTATTGCTTTTGTGGCGACGGAACGTGTTTGGGTTGCCATCAGAGATCTGCAAAAAAACAGAGTCATACTGGATAAAGTCATGGCAAAAAATGAACACTATATTCCCAAAATTCCTTTGGAAGACATAGCTGTCAGCACGGCCAGAGGCGGTGTTTTGGATTTATATATCAATGGTATTCGGACAAACACTTTGAAAAAAGAAGATAATCTGCCTTTAATCGGATTGACAAAAGGTTAGCTTGGTTATTTTTTAAGCTAATAAAATACCAATCTGTTAAAGGAGAATACTATGAATTTAGATGAAAAACTGAAATCTGTTTTAAAACGTCATGAAGAACTGACACAGTTATTGACACAAGAACAAAATCGTGAAGATTTTATCAATCTTTCGAAAGAATTAAGTGCAACAGAAGACATCGTACAAGTGGCTCGGGCATATTTGGATGCACAAAAGCAAATGAAAGATAATGAAGAAATGATGAATGATCCTCAGATGGATCCGGAACTTAAACAAATGGCATCAGACGAGTATTATCAATTGAAAGAGCGTCTACCTCAAATGGAACATGAAATTAAAGTGTTATTATTGCCGAAAGATGAAGCTGATGATCGTAACGTCATTTTGGAAATCAGAGCGGGAACTGGCGGCGAAGAAGCTGCTTTATTCGGGGCCGAACTGTTCCGTATGTATGAGCGTTATGCCGCAATTAAAAAATGGAAATTTGAGGTATTGTCTTTAAATGAAACAGGATTGGGTGGCTATAAGGAAGCTGTCGCCCAGATCAGCGGTAATGCCGTCTTTGCACGTTTAAAATACGAATCGGGTGTGCATCGGGTACAACGTGTACCGGAAACAGAAACCTCCGGTCGTGTACATACTTCAGCAGCAACGGTTGCTGTTTTGCCGGAAGCAAAGGAAGTGGACGTCCAAATTAACGAGGCTGACTTGGAAATTACAACCTGTCGGGCTTCCGGTGCCGGCGGTCAACATGTCAATAAAACAGATTCAGCCATTCATATTGTCCATAAACCGACGGGTATTGCCGTGGAATGTCAGGAAGAACGTTCCCAATTTAAAAATAAAGAAAAAGCGCTGGTACGGCTCAGAACTGCACTTTACGATATGGAACGCCAAAAAGCCGATAAAGAACGTTCGGATAATCGCAAAAGTCCAGTGGGATCTGGTGATCGTTCAGAACGTATTAGAACCTATAATTACCCTCAGGGCCGTGTAACAGATCATCGCATTAATAAAACTGTTTACCAGTTGCCGCAAGTTCTTAATGGCGAAGGCTTGGACGATTTTATCGAAGCTTTGACAACCGAAGATCAAATGCGGCGTTTGGCCGAAGGTTAAAATGACCCCCAATATATTGGCACAAAAATTAGAATCTGTTTCTGATAGCCCTTTATTAGAGGCCAGATGGATTTTAAGCGAAGTCAAAGATGAAAATAAAATCTGTTCCATTTTAAGACGCCGAAAAGCAGGAGAACCACTCAGTAAAATTTTAGGTCATAAAGGCTTTTGGAAAGGAGATTTTATAACCTCAAAAGATGTACTGGATCCGCGTGCCGATTCCGAAATTTTAATTGAAGCTGTTTTAAAAACTTTTCCGAACAAATTATCCCCCTACTCTTTTTCAGATATCGGTACAGGCAGCGGATGTTTATTGATTTCACTTTTAACAGAATATAAAAACGCAACAGGAACAGGCATCGATTTATCAGAAAAAGCTTTAAAAATCGCCCGTAAAAATGCCCGGCACAATAATGTCAAAGCAAAATTCATTAAAAAAGATATGCGTCAATTCCATTCTTCGTTTGATTTTGCTGTTTCGAACCAGCCTTATATTCCCACAAAGGATATTGAAAAATTGGAACCCAACGTGCGTCTGTACGATCCGATAATGGCCTTAGACGGAGGAAATGACGGCTTAGATTATTACAGGATTCTCAGTCAAATCTCATCAGTTCCTGTTTTATTTTTGGAAATCGGTAAGGGGCAAAAAACAGCTGTCTGTCGTCTATTTAAAAAAGGCGGCTGGCGTTTATTATCCGCCCATAAAGATTTGGGAAAAATCGTTCGTGTTTTGGTCTTTCAAAAAAAAAGACTTGTAAAAGACGATAAATTATTTTAAGATATGCTCATGTCTTTATTTAAATCTATAGCCACAGTAGGTGGATGTACTGCGATCAGTCGCGTTGTCGGCTTTGTGCGTGATATTTTAATGGCGCGTTTTTTGGGAGCCAGTATGATGGCTGACGCTTTTTTCGTCGCTTGGCGCTTTCCGAATTTGTTCAGAAGCCTGTTTGCCGAAGGAACATTAAATGTTGCCTTTGTCCCTTTATTCACG
>CAMZEQ010000117.1 GCA_947305835.1 uncultured Alphaproteobacteria bacterium
GGCATAAATGTTATAGCAATCGGCAGTAAATCGGGAAAGAAATTTTTGATTATTAAAGCAGCGCCTATACCAAGAATAATCCCCAAAATACCGCCGCTTAGAGAAAGAACCAAAGCCTCTATTAAAAATTGCAAACGGATATCCCAACTTTTTGCGCCGATAGCCATTCTGATACCGATTTCCCTTGTTCTTTCCGTCACGGATACAAGCATAATATTCATAATACCTATACCGCCGACAAGCAAAGATATTGAAGCAATTGCCGCAAGCAAAAGAGAAAAAGTCTGGCTCATTTCCATAGCGCTTTCCATCATTTGCGTTAAATTGCGGACCATAAAATCATCTGTTTTTCTGCCGGTGATATTGTGGCGCTGGCGAAGGAGTATGGTTATATCTTCTTCTGCCTGTGCTAAATCTTCGGTGGAGGCGGTTTGAACCATAATATTATTTACCGTTCCGGGAAATTGCGAACCGATAAGTTTTTTCATTGCGGTTGTAACGGGAACGATAATTGTATCATCCTGGTCTGAACCCATGGCAGATTGCCCCATACTTTTTAAAACGCCGACAACTTTAAAAGGAATATTTTTAATACGCACGGTTTGCCCTACGGGGTCTACCACGCCGAAAAGATTTTCAACAACGGTTTGCCCGAGTATTGCCACATTTGAACCTTGTCTTATTTCGTCTGCGGTAAACAAAGAGCCGTTTTCAACTTCCCAAGAGCGGATATAAAACAGGGCCGGCGTTGTGCCGGTAATTTGTGTGGACCAGTTTTGATTGCCGTAAACAATTTGACCCATACCGTTTACGCTTGGCGCAACTTGGGTAACCAAAGGAACATTTTCTTCAATAGCGTAAGCATCTTTTAAAGTGAGCGTGGGTTGTGCGCCCATACCGGCCCGCGCCCCGCTTGAAGTTGTTGAACCGGAGCGTATCATTAGTAAATTACTGCCCATAGAGGCCATTTGCTTTTCAATTTTTGCTTTAGAACCTTCGCCGACCGCCAGCATAACAATAACCGCCGCTACGCCGATAATAATACCTAAACTTGTTAGGGCCGAGCGCATTTTGTTTATCCAAATGGCTTTAATTGCAATTTTAAAAATAGTTAAAATATCTTTCATTTTACTTTTACCCTGTTTTTATTTATTTCATCAAGCACAATTTGCCCGTCTTTAAAACGCACTATCCTTTTGGCATACAGGGCAATATCTGGTTCGTGCGTAACAAGAATAATTGTTTTATTATTATCTCTGTTTAAGCGGTAAAAAGTTTCCATAACTTCAATACTGGTTTTAGTATCAAGGTTGCCGGTAGGTTCATCAGCAAAAATTATGGGCGCGTCATTAACGATGGCGCGTGCAATTGCCACGCGTTGCTGCTGTCCGCCGGAAAGTTGGTTTGGCATATGGTCAAGTCGTTGGCCAAGGCCCACGCTTTCAAGCGCGGCCTTTGCTTTTTGATAGCGCTGGTTTGTGGGCGTGTGGGCGTAAATCATAGGCAGTTCAACATTTTCCATAGCCGTTGTTCTTGAAAGTAAATTGAACCCTTGGAAAACAAAACCTATTTTGCGGCAGCGTATATCGGCCAGTTTGCTGAGTGTGGAATCTGATATATACTGCCAGTCTAAAATAAAATTGCCTTTTGTCGGTTAATCAAGGCAGCCAACCAAATTCATAAAAGTACTTTTGCCGCTGCCGCTAGGTCCCATAATAGCCACAAATTCGCCGCGGTCAATTTCAAGGCTGACATCTTTTAAAACCTCTAAATCAATATCGCCGAGTTTATAAATTTTCCAAATATGTTCAACTTTAATTAAAGCCATTTTTATTTCCTTTATTTTTCAAACCTAAAAACCCGGAGGCCCCATTCTTCTTTGTGAAGATTTTTTATCGGCAACTTCGTTAGAAGAAACAATAACATCAGTTTGGGGGGTAATTTCATTACTTTCTATTTGGGTTCTGTTGCCGTCTGTAATACCGGTTTTTATATCTATGCGTTTAAGACCGTCTTTAGTTTGAACCCAAAGGCCTTGATTTTTATAAAATTTCTGGTTTTCGCCGTCTATTTTTGCGCTTGAAGGCGGAACAAATCTTAAAGCCTGATTGGAAATGGTTAGGCAATTTTCGCATTTTGCGCTGATGATAGAAACATTTGCCGTCATACCGGGTTTAAGTTTCATATCGCTGTTATCAAATTCCACAACGACGGTATAAGTTACAACATTGGAAATGGTTGTGGCGCTGTTTCTGACCTGTTTAACTTTTGCTTTGAAGTTTGTTGTAGGATAAGCATCAACGGAAAATTCCACTTCCTGCCCTTCTTTAATTTTGCTTATATCGGCTTCGGAAATATTAACTTCTATTTGCATTTTGGTAAGGTCTTCTGCCACTAAAAACAATGTCGGCGTTTGGAAACTTGCCGCAACGGTTTGGCCGAGTTCCACTTCTTTTGAAATTACTATACCGTCAACGGGGGAAATAATTTTTGTGTAATCTAAATCAATTTTTGCTTTATCAAGAGAGGCCTGTGCCTGTACTACTTGCGCATAAGCGGAAAGGTAATTTGTTTGGGCATCGTCAAGTTCGCTTTTGGCAACAAGGTCTTGGGAATAAAGTTTCTTATATCTTTCCAAATTGCGTTTGGCATTATCGGAAACACTTTGCACTTTTTGGAGATTTGCTTCCTGCTGTTTTACG
>CAMZEQ010000118.1 GCA_947305835.1 uncultured Alphaproteobacteria bacterium
ACGGGCAGGTTGCAGTGGTGAGCAGCCTCTCCAACGAATCGATGCACGATTTCGCACAGGCGCTGGAGGATATGGGCGTACAGCAGGCCATCTATCTGACCGGCGCCGACTCTTACGGATTCTGCCGTCCCAAAAATCGGCCCTTCACCTCCTGGGGTAATGTGACGCTTGCCGCCTCCTACGGAAATGTGAACTTCATTGTATGGAAAAGCATAAAACTATAATGCAGTATTACATTTGTGATCGTCCGATTACACAGGATGATATGATGAAACTCTCGGAGTTGCCGTCGGGATGTAACGATTGTAGGGTTGCAGATAATATGCCTGTGGAAATGTTACCGATGGTCTATTACCGGGGTGACGGGGATACGATGTTTGTCGCCGTGCAAAAACAGCATTCTGAATCCGTATTAAAACAATCTTTTGTTGATACGGCGACTCCATATCAATCCGTTGCCACCTTTAAGTTGTTCTGGTTTGCCGGTTCCTGTGCGTGGATGTTCGTATAGTTCGGCAGCGGATCATAGGCTGCGGATGTATTTGTCCAGTTCATTGACATTGTTGAACTGTTTTCCGGGTTGCTTCCTTGCCTCATCAATACGGGCAAAAAACTCATCCTCAGTCATTAGAGAGGGGTCGTTCGCTTGCTCTTTCAGCACTTTGCGCAGTTATTTGGCCACTCTGGCCAGTGCGGCCTCATTGTTGGATAATGCACCTAAACTTTGCAGTATTTCAGTACTATATGTTCCAATTGATGATGTATTCATGATGTTATTTTTATGCATTAACGTAACAATGGTATTGTTATTTTATTAAATGATAAAAAAACACGGGGAAAATCTAAAAATATCACCTATCTGCTTTCCCTTTAGATTTTTACGCCTGTTCAGCGCCCGCCTCACCGCCGCCCCAAATTCTGGCATCGGGCAGCTGACTGATCATTTCAAATACAGATTGCCTGGAGTTCACGTCCAAGTGCGTGCAGCGCATCGACAATCTTCCTGCTTTGCGCAACGCGCAGAGCCGTCCCAATTGCGGGCGTGGGGGAGATGTTATTGGCAGGGCAAAAGCGGTTTTCACTTAAATCTGTTTTATTTCGGCATCTACAACGAAGATATCCCCTTCGGAATCCACCAACACATTGCGAGGCAGAAGATCCCATGCTTCGTAATCCCCATTGGAGAAACGTCCTTCTTCATACCCTTTTTCGAAACCGAGAGCCGCCATATAGGTATCAATCATTATCTGACTGGCAGGTTTGGCATTGGCAATTCTGGGTTGGAAAAGTACAGGTTGGACACTTCGTCCATCAAAACCGGCAAAACCGTAAAAAGAATATGCAGTATCAGGGAAAATGATGTTGTGCAGCAATATTTTTTGGAGCAATGCCACTATACTTCCGTTATTGAGCAAATTGTTAACCTTGTATATCCCTTTGTCCGCAACATATGTGTCGTTTTCATGGCCGCTTGGTCCTGGAACACCAAGGTTGAAGATATCCATCATTGGAATCCAAAAGCCTTGGGATTTTGCCATTTGCTCTGCAATCCGTTGTTCTGTTTCAAATGAATTTACATTTGTTTTGCCAGTGCCAGATTGCGTTTCATATATTCCGCAAAGTCGGCTGAGCTCATCGGCGATTTCTTTGATTCGGCGATTTTCCGCTTCTTGCGCTCCGTCACTTCCTTGTGGAACCGATTTAAATATTTCATGATCCATTCTCCTTTTTATTTTCAACCTGCAAAAGTACAAAAATAACAGATACCAACCCTGAAAAAGCAAAAAAACATTCGCTCCATGCTTGATGAAATTTTCAGGCAACAGAAATTCGACACCACAATTATTCCAAAACGACATTTCATACACCCAAACGTGCATTTCATACAATGGGGCACGTAAAGCGCTCCGGGACATTGTTTTTTTGTCTACTTTTGCAGCCGGTTCGCATCGGGGACGGTGCGGACGGAAACAGAATCATTAATTTAAAAAACATGTGCTTTGTAAGAGGTAAATCTGGACGGCAACGGCCGGTGCGTAAAGTGAATGCGGAATCCGGTAGGAAAAAAGCTGTTTTTTTCTTTCTATGTGTGCTTTTCCTTTTGCCGCATTATTGTCCGGCACAGGACACCGTGTCAATAACGGCTGGATTTTTTGGGAGGGATGGCTGTAATAGATCGATGGATTTAAAGATGGATACTTTGACGATTCATATGAGAGGCGATACATCTGTAACATTGGCAATGCTTTACTATATTGATTCTACGGATGAGTATTTTAATTGGGGTGGAACAATATACCCCAAAGTCATTTCCCAATCCATTTGTATTGTTGTTGATGGTATTGTTGTTGGAGGTAAACATTTGGATAGTCTCCCTATTGACAAACATGCAAAAATAAAAGAAGGAATACAACGTCTTCCAATAATTGATATTAGTCTCTATAAAGGAAATGACAGCAATTATTATTTCATCTTATATGGGGCGGCTCTTTGTTGTGGCATGGAGTGTCCTGAATATTTTGGTGTTTTTGACTCAAAAGGTACGCTATTGTATGAAGTTATAGCTGCAAACAACTACCAATATGACAAGCATTTTAAAAGTTTTGATGATTTTTGTCGTTGTAAAGGTATTGATGAAAAATTTCCTTTAAAGAAGAGATCCTTTTATTAGTTTGGAT
>CAMZEQ010000119.1 GCA_947305835.1 uncultured Alphaproteobacteria bacterium
GTCATACTTATACCAGTCATAACCGGTTATTAAATGACTATCAAGGTGCAGAAGGCATGAAAACGGGATATGTATCTGCCGTGGGATATAATATGGTTTCCACAGCCCAAAAAGACGGCACACGCTTGGTCGGGATTGTGATGGGGGCAGATAACAAACAAGATCGCGACCAAAAAATGCGTCATTTGTTGGATAAAGGATTTCAAAAAGTCGCTATTCAAAAACAGGCGGTATCTTCCGGCGAATTAACGCCGGCACTGGATCCGTTACACCGCCATTTAATGTTAAAAAAAGCCGATTTTACCCCCTATGCCAATAGCATGCAAAAAAATGCCCGGAAAGCAATTTTTTCGGCTCACAACAATCATCCGCCTGTTTTTAACACTATTTTAACAAATCATCCTTTGCCGACTTGGACCATACAGGTTGGCGCATTTAAAACAATCGGACAAGCCGTTCAAATAGCACGAAATGCACAAAATTTATTGCGAGCACCAAATTTAAAAATCAAAACTCAACCAAGGGCTTCGCTGCATCGGGCGCAATTAACCGGTTTTTCGGATAAAAACGGGGCCGAACAAGCATGCCATTTCTTAAACCAACAAGATTTCCCGTGTTTTCTGGTATCAAAATCTTAAAAAAGGTGAAAATGAAGTATATTCTTTTTTTTCTGATATTTTTATTACCTGTTTGTTGTCGAGCCGACCTGGATGAAATAATCATTCGTTCTGAAGACCAAAAATGTGCCATTCGTTATTTAACGCAAACCCCCGTAAAAGGACAGATAATTCATACAACGAAACAATGTCCGACAGGATGGGTACAAGGTTATGCTTCGGTCGAAATAACCAACCCGCAAAGTCCGGTAAAAGAAGAGTTAGCAGGCTTTTTTATGGATGGCTATTGGCTGGCTTCTTTTCCGGGAAACGGCCATGTACAAGATCGCTATAATCCCCAAGAAAATATTCAGGCTCTGACCTTTATTTTAGAAACTGATAAAAAAGAAAATATAACCTATTTGGTACAATTACGCGCCACACGATCAGAAAATAATGTTTACAGTCCTTTCGCGGGATGCCCTATTTTTCGGCTGATGGCCGTTGTTCCGGATACGCATTTTTTTGAAAATGAAGTTCTGCAAGACAAGATAGCCACTCAAGCTTTTTTATTCGCCAAACATTTTTGTTCCGAATTGGAAACAATTGCTGTGTTCGGTTCAACAAAAATAAATGCACGTACATCAGACATTTTTTTTCAGATGCAAATTGATGCAGATACTTTAGAACGAACAATCATACCGATTCAATCGGATATTGAAAATGAAAGCAGCACTATCCCCGTAAATAACAAAAATGAATCTGATATCTCTGAAACCCTTGTCTCGATGCCAAAAACAGATTCCCGAAACAACACTTCTGCCCCCCCTTTTTTAATGACCAGTTTAAACCATTTAAATATCCGATCCAAATTAACCCAAAAACCAGTTCAAGGTCGGGCAATTGTTCATATTCAAAGTGTTAATTTAGACGGGTCGGCATGGGTAGATCTGCCCCAAAAAACATTATTAAAATATCATCCCAAACTGAAAATCGGTTGGGCAATTATTCAAGGGCGCTTTTTTGAAAATCAAATGCACGTTCAGGATATCCAATTTTGCCAAAAGGAGTGGTGTTCAGATGTTTCATAAAATTTTATTAATTGTTGTTGTTTTGGGATTTAGCCTTATCGGATTTCTTTTTTCAAAATTTTCGCAAACAGACGATACATTGAAACTTTACCAACGTTACGGTTTTGTTTCATCCGAAATCCGTTATGAAAAAGTGGAAAAAAAATGGGGGCAACAAGGATTAATCTTTTATCAACTGGAATTTCCCGGATTGAAGGTGCCTCATCATAGAGAAAAAATGGCCTTATCAATGAATGATAACGGAATCAGTGCTCACTTTAGTAATATCAATTTAAATGTCAATCAAGCCATGCAAAAATTATATGCGTCCCAGCCGGAACAGGCATTGGAAAGCTATGCCCCCTATCATGATTTTTTTAATCGCATCCTCACTTCTTTAGCCGTCATGGGAATAGATGAATTTGTGGGGGATATGAGCCTTAATACAACATACAGCGATTTGAAAACAATACATTTTGACGTCCGGGTTGATCAAGAAAAAAGACCCTCACTTAAAATAAGCGGAATTATTCATATTCCCGTAATCGGCACACCGCAATTAATGGATTTATGGAACGGTCAAATCGAAAATTTGGACATCAAAGTTCAAAATCAAAAATACCTGAACAAATACATTAATTACGCAAAAAGCCGAAGAATACAATTACCGGAATCCCTAAAAAACGGTTTGATTTCGTTCAAAAAATTATCCCGAAAATTACCCAAATTGTCAGATATAATGCGCTAAAATCAGCGAATGTACGTTTCCCACAGAAATATAAAGCTCAAAGTGGACAAAATAACGGCATTGATGACAATTACATCCCGAATCATAAACAATAAAACATGTTTGAATTCAAACATCGTTCCTTTTTCCATCGTCAACCATAAAACCAACCGAATAGATATCGCCATTACCGAAGATATAATATACAATGTCGGCGCAAATAAAAAGCTGGAAACGGGTTGAACCTCACTGGAAATAGCATTTACAAACAAACCGAT
>CAMZEQ010000120.1 GCA_947305835.1 uncultured Alphaproteobacteria bacterium
ACCCCGTAAGGCTAAGGCGCACCTACGCCGTCAAATCGGTGTCGTTTTTCAGGATTTTCGTCTGTTGGATCATTTGACGGCCTTTGACAATGTGGCGCTTCCTTTGCGAATTGCTGGTGTCAAAGAAAGTGAAATCCGCCGTCATGTCTCGGAATTGTTGGTTTGGGTGGGATTGGAAAATCAGATGCGGTCATATCCGCCGGAATTATCGGGGGGCGAGCAACAACGGATTGCCATTGCCCGTGCCGTCATTAATCGGCCGGCTCTTTTACTGGCAGATGAACCAACAGGGAACGTAGATGATGCAATGGCTAAACGTTTGTTGCATTTGTTCCTCGAGCTGAACAAGTTGGGGACAACCGTTGTTATAGCCACGCACAATGAAGGTCTTATCCGACATTTTGGATTTCCCAGATTGCATTTGGAAAAGGGGCGCCTTAATTTGGTACCGCAAAATCAGTATCGGGATATGGCGGCCAAACTTTTTAATCGGGGGACAGGATCATGAAAAAAGATTCCATTTTCTTTACGGATGATGCGACACGGCTGTTCTTGCCGTGGATGAGTATGCTGATGAGTTTTATTGCCGTTTTAATTTTGGCAGCCGGCATGACTTCCTATGCATCGATCACCCGTTGGCAACGGATTGTGGGCGGTACGTTGACGGTTCAGATCCCGACGTATACTCAGGCCGGGGAAGCGCGTGGTGCCCTTGTTGAAAGGGAAGTTGAAACGGTATTGACTATTTTACGATCCAGTGTCGGTATCAAGGGGGCTACCGTTGTTTCCGATGCGCAAATGAATGAATTGATGATGCCTTGGATGGGGGGTAAAATATCTGTACCGGAATTGCCGCTACCGAAGTTGATTGATGTTGAGGTTGATCCCGATGAAACACTGGATATTGCTCAGCTGAAAACAGATCTGGCCGGTCAGGTGCCCGTGGCTATTTTGGATAGTCACCGAATGCAATTGGAACCTCTGCTGAAATTAGCCGGCGGCGGGATTAAACTGATTGCTTTTGTCCTGATTTTATTGGCTTTGACGGCATCATTTACGGTTATCTATGCCACACAAACAAGCCTGCGCGCTCATGAGCATATCATTGCATTGACGCATATGATGGGGGCCAATGATTTATTTGTAACGCGTCAATATGCGATTCGGCATTTCTGGCTGACGTTTCTGGGGGGCGGATTCGGATTGTTGCTGGCCTTACCGATTATGGCGGGTATTTCCTTTTTTATTCGGGGGGCAACATTGGATTTTATTTGGGATCCGACGCTTTTCGGTTGGCAATGGTCGGTTCTATTGGGGGTCCCGGTTTCATTGGCCGTTTTGGTATTCCTGACAACGGTTAAAACGGTATTGGATTATTTAAAACGATTTTTGTGATGCTGAAAAAAATTATTTCCCCTTGTTTTTGGTATTTGACCGTTTTGATGCTCAGTCTGTGGATTATTGGGTTTATGGCTTTTTGTCTGTATGCTTTCAGCTTTAAATTTCAATCGCCGGAGAGGGTTGACGGTATTGTTGTTTTGACAGGGGCAGGGGAAAGAATACCGGCTGCATTGGATTTGTTGAACAGCGATTATGCGGATCGGTTGTTAATCTCGGGAGTACATGAATCGGTTCGACCCGGGGATTTATTGACTTCTTTTCCGCCGACCGTTCGTGATCGGGTCAGTTTGGGGTATCGGGCCGAAGATACACGGGGAAATGCCGCGGAAATAGCAGATTGGGTGAATGACGCCAAGTTAAATTCGATCTTGTTGATTACTAGCTTCTATCATATGCCGCGCAGTTTGTTTGAGGTTTTAAAATTAAAACCGTCGCTTCAGGTTATTCCGTTTCCGATTTTTCCGAAATCTTTTAACGATTCGGTTGATTGGATTCGCACACGGTATGCCTGGCTTCTGTTTTTGGAGTATCATAAATTTATGGCTACACATTTACAAACTTGGATTGAAAGGATCGGATTATGATTCAAAAATTACGTTCTATTTTATTTACCGTTTTGTTTTACTCTATTACGTTGGTTCTATTTGTTTTAATGCTTTGGACATTATTTTTACCACGTAAAAAATCATTGTGTTTTCCGATATTTTGGTGTCATGTCAGCCAATGGTTATTATTTTTGTGTTGTGGGATTCGTATTCTGGCCTCCAAGCATCAATCCGCCATGGAAACTTTGGTGTTTCACAGATTGGTTCCCAATACCTTTTATGTTCTGAAGCGAGAGTTGATGTGGCTTCCTTTGGCCGGACTTTATTTTATCAAGACCGGTTGTATTCCGATTGATCGACAGGGGGGGGCCACGACGATGCGCAAGATGTTGACGGGTGTACGTTCCCGTCTGGCCGAAGGGATGAATCTGATTATTTTTCCCGAAGGAACCCGGACCGAACCCGGTGTCAAAAAGCCCTATAGTCCCGGTGTGGCCTTTTTGTATGATCAATGCCAGGTTCCAGTGGTGCCGGTTGCCTTAAACAGTGGGTATTGTTGGCCCAAAAATAAAATAATGAAACGTAAAGGGACAGTGACGATTCGGTTTTTGGAACCGATTCCGCCTGGGATGCCCAAACGTTCTTTTTTGGATGAACTCTATCATCGGATTGAAACGGCAC
>CAMZEQ010000121.1 GCA_947305835.1 uncultured Alphaproteobacteria bacterium
CGTAAACTTATAGGCACCATGTGGGGTACCGACGGCAACGGCTAAAGCATCTAAATGCGTTAAATTAACGAATTCGGCAGCTTCATCAGGGTCGGTAACCAAACGTTTTTTATCCAATTTACCTTCAGCACCGATACCATCTTCTTTGTCGGCTTTACCTGTTTCCAATGAACCGATAACACCCAACTCGCCTTCAACCGAAGCGCCGACAGCGTGTGCACGGGCAACAACTTCTTGAGTAACACGAACATTATATTCAAAAGAAGAAGGTGTTTTACCATCAGCTTCCAAAGAGCCGTCCATCATAACCGAAGAAAAGCCGTTCACAATGGCTGATTGACAGATATTTACGCTTGAACCGTGGTCTTGGTGCAAACAAATCGGTAATTCCGGAAACATTTCGATACCGGCCTCAATCATGTGACGAATCATCGGATCGCCGGCATATTTGCGAGCACCGGTCGAAGTTTGAATAATCACCGGCGCATTAACTTTTCTGGCGGCTTGCAACACGGCAATAACCTGTTCCATATCATTGATATTAAAAGCCGGAACGCCATAATTATGTTCGGCAGCGTGGTCAAGAATTTGACGCATAGAAACTAAAGGCATTTTTATCTCCTTAAAAATTAATTTTTAACTGGCTTGAATATAGGCGATTTATAAATTTTTGCAAGAAGTTTTTAGCGATTAAGACTCTGCATTTGATAAAACCGATAATAAGCGCCTTTGGTTTTAAGCAATTTTTCATGGGCACCTTCTTCAATGATTTTACCATTATCCATGACAACTAATCTATCCATTTCCTTTAAAGTAGATAATCGATGGGCAATAGCAATAACCGTTTTGCCTTTCATTAATTTTTTAAGGGACTTTTGGATATAATGCTCACTCTCGCTATCCAATGCCGAAGTGGCCTCATCTAAAATCAAAATCGGAGCGTTTTTCAAAATTGCGCGGGCTATTGCAATGCGCTGCCGTTCGCCGCCTGAAAGCATAACACCGCGCTCGCCGACTTTGCTGTGATACCCATTCGGCAATTCCTTAATAAACTCATCGGCATAGGCCATTTTGGCGGCTTTCATAACCTCTTCATCCGTAGCATTCACATTACCGTAACGGATATTTTCCATAATTGTACGGTTGAATAATGTCGTATCCTGCGGAATAACAGCTATTTGAGCACGCAGACTGTTTTGTCGTACATGCTTGATATCCTCTCCGCCAACCGTAATTTTACCTTCCATCACATCAAAGTAACGCACCAACAATTTAATCAATAATATGCAAATTAAATTTATCAAATATATTGTCTTTATTATTATAATGATATGAAATATTGCTGAATTTTATAGCTTTGCCCCGCATTCTGATGTTGTGTGCATCCGGTGCATCATTAACCAAACTCGGCTGAAATACAAGTTCGAGGCCATCCTTCACCTGCCCGTACAGCTGAGCAAATTCGCCGGCAAAAAAGCCTATATTGTTGACCTCCATCATTAACCCGTTTAAGAGCGCCGTTGTCATTACGACATCGGCCAATACCAGGCGACCGATATACCAACTGTAAAAAACGGAAATACATGATAAAAGATATGCGCCGTAAAAAACACATTTACCTTCTAAATCAAATAGCGCATCTTTCGTACGCTCCTCTTGTTCCGAACGGACAGCTTTCCTCAATACAATATAAAATTTGCTTTTTTCATAAAAATAATTCGCAAAACTTTTTACTAAATCGGAATTGGTGACAGTATCAATAAAAACGCCATCCGTCTCGGCGTGAAAACGCGCACGTTTTTCCGCAAACGAACCTATTTTTCGGCGGATAAAAATAATGGCCGCCATAAAAATCATATTAAGAATCGAAATGCAAATTCCTGTCAGCCAATCTGCTCGGCAAATTAAAAAAAGACTAACAAAAATGCCGGTAACCGGTCGTATTACCCCAAAGACCAAATGTCCGTATATGTCACGGATTCCGGAAACAATGTTTTTAGTTTTGGAAGCAACTTTTCCAGCCATTTCTTCATTAAAAAATGTTACCGATTGATGATGTACCGCCGTAAAAATATCTTTGTAAACGAGACTTGAAAAATAGGGTTGAAATTTACCTCCCATGTAGCGCCAAATATAATTGGAAATTCCTTCGACAACCAAAAAAAATGCTAATAAACCTATGTAAAAAATAATACCCTGCAAAACGCTTTTATCATTTGTATATTGCGGCAATAATCCGATTGTTTGCGACATAGCATAAATCTCGCCTCTATCAGCAACACTGCGTACCACAATCGCCACCAAAATCACGCTGACCATAACTTTGGTTTTTCTTAAATATTTAAATATAAATGCAAAAACACTCATTTAAAAATGTCTTTTCTTCTATTTTTAAGCTTGCTTAATTTTTCACTGACTGTACCGATATCTTGTCCGTTATGAACCAATCGTTCGTACATACGTTCAATTTCTTTTTCCAAGTATGCTGTTTCAATTTCATTTTGCAAAAATTGCTTATCTTGCTCGTCACCTTGTTCATTAATACGCTCAACATGCATCATAATATGGTCAACATCCATCTCATAATTATTTACTTTACACCCCAGATTGTGCAACGCAATCTT
>CAMZEQ010000122.1 GCA_947305835.1 uncultured Alphaproteobacteria bacterium
ATTTTTTTTGTGCCATTTGATATTCGGAATCATCTTGTGCGCGCAATACGAACACAGCGCCTGCGGGTAAACAAAATTTGACACTTTCCAATCCGGCGTAACCGGAAATAGTGATATGAATATCTTTTTTGGTTGTGACGGATATTTCATTTGTTCTGTTGCCGCTGGTGGATATATGCCATAGATCTTTGCCTGATACAATGCGGCCGCTTTTTAATATCCTTTCGGTATTGTAAATAGGACTTCCATGGAAAATCAGATGTGCTGATTCGGGTAAAACTTTTTGAATCCTATCGACAAATTCATCAGATTGTCTTTTGCGATAGTCTGTGTCATCGGATAGTGCTGGACGCAAGAACTTTAATTTATCTTTTTGATTTGAAATGATATATTTTAATAAAAGGATTTTTTCATGCTTTTTGGGATCTGAGCCATGAATCAGGTCATGAATTTCTTTTTGTCCAAGATCTATATTTTTTTTCAAAATGGAGCGTAATTTTTGAAATATTGTCATTTTGAAAGGTTTCTTTGAATAAAATTTTTAACGCAAAGATTTGGGTGCTTTTGATCGGTATAGATCGTTTTGATATCTGCGTCAAGTTGATTAAAGTACCTTAAAGTGTCATGATCACGCCATTTTCTTTTTAAATCTGTTGTCACTTGATAATAACGTGGGTAGAGTAGACTTCCTTGACAAAAAGTAATTGTACGTATATCAGGATGTACATATCCGAAAATAACGATAAAATCACCGGCAGTATGGATTGGTTCTTTTGAATAAGTGGTTTTCCCGTTTTTTATGGTAAATTCTTGTGCAATTCGGTGTTTTGGTTCTAAATCCACATATTTTTCAGCGTTTGAATCCCAAACACGTTTCCCTTTAGGGGCGTCTTGTACGTGCACAAACTTGGCCAAAACTCCTCTATCAAAATATAAATGTACGGTATTGTCATAAGGATCCACTGTTGAAGAAAAGCCTTTTACAATAATATGATCAGGATAAGGAGCTTTTTTGGATTTTTTAAAAATCGTGACTTTTAATTTATTACTCATTCAATTTCCTATTGATTCATGGAATTAAAAAAGTCATCGTTATTTTTGGTGAATTTTAATTTTTCCATCAAAAATTCCATAGACTCCGTTACCCCCATTGGAATCAATATGCGGCGCAACATCCACATTTTCGGCAATTTATTTTTATCGACCAACAATTCTTCTTTACGGGTGCCGGATTTGGTGACATCAATTGCCGGGAAAATACGTTTATCGGATACTTTACGATCCAACACGATTTCACTGTTACCGGTCCCTTTAAATTCTTCAAAGATCACTTCATCCATGCGGGATCCTGTATCCACCAAAGCGGTACCGAAAATTGTTAAAGATCCGCCTTCTTCAATATTGCGGGCAGCACCAAAAAAGCGTTTGGGTTTTTGCAACGCATTGGCATCCACACCACCGGTTAAAACTTTTCCGGAACTGGGGACCACAGTATTATAGGCACGTGCCAATCTGGTAATAGAGTCCAATAAGATTACGACATCTTGTTTATGTTCGACCAAACGTTTTGCTTTTTCAATGACCATCTCGGCCACCTGAACATGGCGTGTGGCCGGTTCGTCAAAAGTGGAAGAAATCACTTCGCCTTTAACGGAACGAATCATGTCTGTCACTTCTTCGGGGCGCTCATCAATCAATAGCATGATTAAATGTGCTTTGGGAAAGTTTGCGGTGATCGCATGGGCGATATTTTGTAACATGACGGTTTTACCGGTTCTGGGAGGTGCCACAATGAGTGAGCGTTGGCCAAAGCCTTGAGGACAAATCAAATCTATGATTCTGTCAGTTAAATCCTTTTTCTTGGCATCGGGTGATTCATGTTCCATTTTGATGGCTTTTTCCGGATAGAGCGGGGTTAAATCATCAAAGTTCACACGAAAGCGCAATTTTTCCGGATCATCAAAATTGACTTGATTGATTTTTGATAAAGAAAAGTATTTTTCATTATTTTTGGGGGCGGCAATTTCACCGCTGACCGTATCACCTGTGCGTAACCCCCAACGCTTAATATGTTGAGCGGCCACATAAATATCATCAGGTCCGGCCAAATAATTGGCTTCAGGGGAACGTAAAAAACCGAAACCGTCTTGCATTACCTGTAAAACGCCTTCGCCGAACAAAGTTGTTTCTGTTTCGGCCAAACGTTTTAAAATGGCATACATCATATCTTGGGTGCGCAAACTGGCGGCATTTTCAATGCCCAATTCTTCGGCATATTGTAATAATTCTGTCGGTGATTTTTTCTTTAAATCCTGCAATTGCATGGAAAGACCTTTCAAAAATAATGGGAAATAATTCAAGCGGATGCTTGATAAAATACATTATACCCCAAAATCCCCCCTTTGTCAATGGGGTAGATTATTTTTGTTGGCAAATCGCGGATAATTTTTGATCGTAGCAAGTAACACGATATTGCTTCGAACCCATTATTACTGCGTAAGGAAATCCCGTTGCGCCTGTCCCTGTCTCTGGCGATTGCGTGCCAGTCCAATGAGCCCCATTTGACCAATTACTCGGTAAAGCCATCATTTCCGAGGATGCGTTTGCTACTGA
>CAMZEQ010000123.1 GCA_947305835.1 uncultured Alphaproteobacteria bacterium
ACGGGTGGTTGTATTATGGAAGCTGGAGCAATACAAAAAATTATATCAAACGGAGGTGCTGTTTTTGGCTCACACAACCCACAAAATAATCAAAATAATGGATATAATAGAAATCAATGTATGATAGTTGGAAATAATAATGTCGCATTTAATAAATGTGATAATTATGGGGAAATCTCATATAACATAGACCCAAATATCAAACACGATTGGTATTTTAATACCATTGGGAACAATAGAATTGGTAAAATTGATGGAAATTTGGTTATAAACGACCAAGCTTCAGATTTTCTTGTACCTATAAATAATATCGTTATGTTCTATAAGCAGTATAACGGTAATATAAACCCAGGGGTTATTTATTATCTTAGAATAACAGATGCTAGCGGAGTCCTTGTCCGTGACTTTGTCCCTGTGCATGCTCCTTTTCAACCAAGGGGTAAACAAAATTGCATGTTTGATAAAGTCAGTCAAGAACTATTTTGCAGCAAAACAAATGATGATTTCTTAATTCCTAACGCTCAATGATTTCGCCGGGGGTAATACCCCATAAGCTGGAGCGCAAAAACCAACCTGTATATTTTTCATCATCAGATTGAACGGACAAGCGGCAATAATTCCCTTTTGGACAACGTTCCAAACGGGCAATTACACCAGGTTGTAAAATGGCAACCGATCGGCTTTCCCCAACTTTTTTCAAAAGCGCGTCTTCCTTTGTAATTAAAACATATCGGACATCTTTCAATTGATTTTGATGAATCCAACCGACATCCCCTTCTTTATCACGCACCTGACGCCAAAGTTCAAAAGAATCCAGTATTTCCAGCGGATAATTTTTTTCCTGATACACCCATTTGATGGGAAATCTTTCGCCGGGGCCCGTGCGCATGTTCACTTGATCGTATTTCAATGACGCATATTCCGTCGCCAAAACCGGACAAATCGTACACAGTATTAAAAAAATCAAACTAAGTTTCTTCATCATCTTCGTCCTTATAACGATTACGAATAGAACGCACTTTTCGTCTGGAAAATTTTAAAGTCGGCCTATCATTTTGATTTGAATCATTATCCAAAATCACTGTCTTCGTCGGGCCGGAAAGCGAAGGCACACGAATTTCTTTCCAGCAAACCTGAATTGCCGGCATAATCAATAACTGGGCACAAACAAGACCGCGGTGAATCACCACCGCTTTCGGAGATGTGTTTTGCAATAAAATAAATAACGGCTGACGATCCGCCGGATGCAACAATTGGGGACCATCCAAAACAACAATGCCGGCTTCACGCGCCAATGTCGGCAAACTGACGATCTGACCACAAAAACCATCGGGAATACCAATCGCAAATCCCACAGGAATATAAGCACGTTCATCTTTATTTAAACGCACGGGCGTTGCCACAGCCGCCTGTAAATTCAAGGCGATATGGTGCTCAGACGCATAACTGGGCAAAGGAAGCCCTTCCCCATCGGCAGTTCGACTGATATAAAGTGTTGGCACCATAATAAATCCCCCTTTAAGTAATTTCCGTAATCGCGCGAATGTTCCCATCACGATTAATTTGAACAACGCGCAATTTTTCTTTCATTTCCTTAAACATATTTTCTTCTTCTTCGCCGGACAAAGCATGCCCTGTACTTTTTTCAATACGCTTCATAAAGGCACGATACGCTTCCTCCGGACTGGCCGCATGAATGGTCGCAAAGCAATTTTCGTGCCCTGAATTCATCAATTGCCATATAGCATCCGCATTCGTCGTGGATATTTCTCCCCCTAAAATAGCATCCGGTGTAAAACGAACAACCAAATCAATCACGTTGGCGTAGTTAAATGTGTTGGTCGTTTCAGTACGAGATACCACCAAATGCACATGATTGGGCTGTTTCACAATCAGTTCGCGTGTATCTTCAATCGTAATGATGCGCTTATGTTCACTGAGTAATGTGATCATATTATTCAAAAAGGTTGTTTTACCTGTGGCCGTCGCACCACTGATCAAAATGTTATCCCCGCGTTGGATGGAAAGAAGTAAACGTTCATACGGATCATCAGGATCTTCCACATCCTTCAACTTATTAATTTGGCGCAAACGTCCGCCTTGAACCAAACCGAACTGATCCATACCGATACCCAAATCTTCCTTATACACACGGATGGCCATCGCAACACCTCCGGTCAAATCGTCGTTATCGTACATGACGTTACGGCCCGCTATCCCGGAAAAACGATGACCGCCGGGTAATGCTGCATAAACCACCGGCACACCCGCCATCGGATCATAGGGTAAATCATAGGTATTCGCAATGATATACATGATATTATTCAGATATTCGCGCGTCAATTTGGGGTCTTCGTAATAATGCCACGGATGGGCATGACGACCGCGCAAACGCAACCAAATTCCGCCGGGGTGATCCACAGCAACTTCTTCCACATTATCTTGATTATACCAATACGATAACGGCCGCAGGGTCATTTCCAACACACGATACGTATCTGTAATTGTTAATTCACTCATTTCATTCCTTAAATAAAGGTGGTGTTTGTGAAACAGGTGTCAC
>CAMZEQ010000124.1 GCA_947305835.1 uncultured Alphaproteobacteria bacterium
AGCAAAGTATATTTTACTCATATTTAATATTATTCCCTTTTCTCCGCCGGCTGATACCTCCACCGGAAACACAATAAACTTTTTTGAAATCCCACAAAAAAAAAGCGCGGGTATCATGCTCATCGCTTATCCCGCTGCCTTAGGCTCTCGCATTGCCTGTCTTCTGCGGATAAGCAATGCCGAAGCCCACGCTAATGGCAATAATGAATATCACCAACATGGACACTGGCTATGCGTTATCTTGCAGAAGACTTTGAATTTGCGAGATTCAGGCAGCCGCAGATAAAACGTTAGCTCAACGTCTTTCTTTATGTTCACTCTTCCTGCATCCCCCACTGTGGACTTCGGAAAAGCGGTGCAAAAGTAATCATTTTCCGAATACAAATTCACCGAATGAAAAAAAAAAATTAAAATGTGAAAATGTGAAGATGTGAAGAAAAGTTTAAACTTCTTAAACCCATTAAACCCCTTAACAACTTAACATCTTAACTAAAAAAATCACTCAATCAACACATCCTGAACTCCTGTCAGCGGCGTTTCAAGTCCTGCAATTGTATTCAATTGGTTAATTGCAGTCTGCCGCAAAAGTTCAATCCGCTTTTCCTGTTCCATTCCCTGTTCAATAAGAATGGCATTGTAGCTTTCAAGGTTGGCAAGTACCAAAAGCTGGCTTATATCCGCATAATCGCGGATATTGCCTTTTAGATTCGGATTCGCGTCACGCCACTCTTTTGCGGTCATGCCAAACAACACCACATTCAGCAAATCCGCCTCATCCGCATAAACAAAGGATTTCTGAAGGCTTGTAAGTTCCTGCGGCATCAAGTTATGTTTGATGGCATCGGTATGGATGCGGTAGTTGATTTTCGCCAATTCCCTTTTCACATTCCATCCCAACAGTTTTTGTTCTTTTTCCTTCAAACGTTGGAATTCTTCAATAAGATACAATTTAAATGACACACTTATCGCGGAACCGAACTCAAAAGCAATGTCTTTATGCGCGTATGTTCCTCCATAACGCCCCTTCCTGACCATGACTCCAATGGCATTTGTGCTTTCAATCCATTCACTACAACTTAGAACAAACGATGGTAGTCCGGCCTGTTTTCTAAAGTGGTCAAATTCGACCACTTTAAACTGGGGATTGTGTATCATTTCCCAAACTCCAAGAAATTCAATCGTATATCTATTTCTTAACCAGTTTTTTATCACATCAGCCGCCCTCGAATCATTCGATTTAGCGGTTGCCATATCAGTCAAACTGATGTAATCAAGATTATTGTAGTTAATTACGGATATATCCGTTTGCTGCACATTAATTTTAGCCATATCAAAGTGTTAATTTACATTTGTTTCATCTTTCTGTCCCCCGCCATCAACCCAGTCAGGACTCCGGACGTTTGACGCTGCAAAAGTACTCAAAATCCGAACACGGATTACAAATGCGCGGAGAAAAAAGCGAGAAAACAACGGAAATAAAGGTGATGATGGCAGAAAGGCTTACTAAAGCAGATTCGGAACAGTTTTTTCACTCAATCAACACATCATGAATTCCAGTCAGCGGCGTTTCAAGTCCTGCAATTGTATTCAATTGGTTAATTGCAGTCTGCCGCAAAAGTTCAATCCGCTTTTCCTGTTCCATTCCCTGTTCAATAAGAATGGCATTGTAGCTTTCAAGGTTGGCAAGTACCAAAAGCTGGCTTATATCCGCATAATCGCGGATATTGCCTTTTAGATTCGGATTCGCGTCACGCCACTCTTTTGCGGTCATGCCAAACAACACCACATTCAGCAAATCCGCCTCATCCGCATAAACAAAGGATTTCTGAAGGCTTGTAAGTTCCTGCGGCATCAAGTTATGTTTGATGGCATCGGTATGGATGCGGTAGTTGATTTTCGCCAATTCCCTTTTCACATTCCAATTCAATGAAAACCGGCTATTTTCATCCGACTTGAGCCTTTTATAGTCTTTGATGATGTATAACTTGAATTCAGGTGAAAGCCATGAGGCAAATTCCATTGCGATGTCAGAATGTGCAAAGATACCGCCTCCATATCTTCCAGATTTAGTGATAATCCCTTTTCCAAACAACATTTCATTCCATTTTTTTATGGAAAAAGTATAGGCATTTGTCCCTGCATCTTTTTTAAACGTGTCGAAATCGATACGGTTAAAACCAGGATTATGCAAAGCCTCCCATAAACCAAGGAATTCCACGACATCCCGGTTCCTAAGCCAACTATGAATGGTGAATCTGGGATCGGCAGTCCTATACCGTGCTATGTCGGTAAGGGAAATAAACTCGTTTTCAAAGTCGGTGGTATAAATACCAATTTCAATGCCCTGCGCATGTATGGTTTCTTTTATCATAATGAATTCATTTTTATTACATCTTTTATCCCCCCATCCTTCGGTTTGGGGCTCTGTCACCCGCCCTCAACCCCGTCAGGGCTCCGGACGTTTGCCGCTGCAAAAATACTCAAAATCCGAACACGGAATCCACCCTGCGCGGAGAAAAATATTCCCAAGATTTTCAATTCTGCATTTTTTCCGGGAGAG
>CAMZEQ010000125.1 GCA_947305835.1 uncultured Alphaproteobacteria bacterium
AAATTCATTTTCAATATCCTGCGTAATTCCTTTAATATAGATATGAACCTTACGGACAAGGGTGTTATTTTCTTTATCAAGTTTTGTAACGTCGCCCAAATCGTAATCTTTTATTATATTTTTCTCATTCATTGCAATAAGACGATACAAGCGATTTAAGAACTTGTAACTGCCTTCAACACCTGCATCAGACCAGTCAAAATCACGTGCCGGAGGTGAATCTGACAAAATAAACAATCTTGCCGTATCAGCCCCATAGTTTGCAAAGATTTCATCAGGGTCAACCGTATTACCTTTTGATTTTGACATTTTTGAACCGTCTTTCAAGACCATTCCTTGTGTCAAAAGGTTTTTAAACGGTTCATCAAAATCCAAAAGACCGCAATCTTTCAACGCTTTTGTGAAAAATCTTGAATACAAAAGGTGTAAAATTGCGTGTTCGATTCCGCCGACATACTGATCAACCGGCAGCCATTTATTTACCAATTCTTTATCAAAACATTTTTGAGAATTTTTTGCATCAGAGTATCTTAAATAATACCAGCTTGAACAAACAAAGGTATCCATTGTATCCATTTCTCTTGTTGCGTGTCCGCCGCAAATAGGACAAGTTGTGTCTTTAAATGTTTTGAAGTCGTAATCGGTGATTTGCCGACAACCGAAAAATCAACGTCTGTTGGTAACATAACAGGCAGATTTTCTTCTTTTTCGGGAACTATTCCGCATTTATCGCAATACACAACAGGAATTGGCGCCCCCCAGTATCTTTGACGTGAAATCAACCAATCTCTTAATCTGTATTGAGTTTTAAATTCTCCAAAGCCGCCATCAACCGCCTTTTGAGTAATTGCTTTTTTGGCTTCCTCATTTTTCATTCCGTTAAATTCGTTTGAATTAACCAAAACTCCCGGTTCAACATAAGCGGCATCTTTGCAGTCTGACGGATTTTCAGGGTCTTGAATTACGACCTTTAGGGGCAAATTATATTTTTTTGCAAAATCAAAATCTCTTTCATCGTGAGTCGGAACAGCCATAACTGCGCCTGTTCCGTATTCTGCTAATGCGTAATCCGCAGTCCATAACGGAAATTCCTCGCCGGTGAAAGGATTTATACAATGTGTCCCCAACGGAACTCCTGTTTTAATTCTGTCATTTGAAAGTCTTTCAATTTCAGTCATTTTGCGGGCATTGGCTCTGTATGCTTCAACCGCGTCTTTGTTTTCAGGGGTTGTCAATTTTTCAATATCTTTATATTCAGGTGCAACAACAAGGTATGTAATACCATGGACTGTATCGGGTCTTGTTGTATAGACAGGAACCTCTAAACCTTCAACCTCTTTTACTTTAAATCTAAAAATTGCACCCTCGGATTTGCCAATCCAGTTAGCCTGCATTGTTTTGACGTTATCGCCCCAACCTTCTAATTTTTCGAGGTCTTTTAATAATTCTTCCGCATAATCAGTTATTTTAAAGAACCATTGAGAGAGGTATTTTTTCTCAACGACCCCATCGCATCGCCAGCATTTGCCGTCGATAACCTGCTCGTTAGCCAAAACGGTTGCACAATTATCGCACCAATTTACGGCAGCCTCTTTTTTATAAGCTAAACCTTTTTTATATAATTGTAAAAACAACCATTGTGTCCATTTGTAATAATCCGGTTTACAGGTTGTAACCTCTCTATCCCAATCATAAGAAAGCCCAAGCATTTTAAGCTGCTTTGTCATATAAGCAATATTTTCATCAGTCCACTTTGCAGGGTCTGCACCATGCTTCATAGCGGCATTTTCAGCAGGTAAACCAAAACTGTCCCAACCTATCGGGTGTAAAACATTATACCCTTGCATTCTTTTAAAACGGGCTATAACATCAGTAATGGTGTAATTTCTGACGTGTCCCATATGCAATTTGCCTGACGGATACGGAAACATAGATAACGCATAATATTTTGGCTTGTCTGAATTGTCATAAGTTTTGTTTGCGTCATTTTGTTCCCAAATTTCCTGCCATTTTTTTTCAATCTTTTGCGGAAAATATTGCTGTTCCAACATCTATCTTATATCCTCTCTGTTTCATTGTCAGGCAATGCCTGACCTACTTAAATTTTTGTAATTGCGAGCCGACTTATCGGCGTGGCAATCCAAACCTAAAATAATTATATAATAAAAAATTATGTCTGGACAATAATTTTAAAAAACTGTCATTAATGCAAGAGGCGGTGGCACAGCTTCGCTGTAGACAAAGCCACCGCCTCGTGGCAATCCAAAATAAAATACCATGTGTTTTCTTTTCCGCCCTTTAGGGCGTCCTACTTTTTGTCATTGCACAAAAAGTAGGCAAAAAGGCTAGCGGCGGACACTACGGTTTTGTCAGATGTAAATTCAACTCAAAGCGGCTAAACTCGCTAACGCTCAAACAATAGCCGCTCCGTTATTGTTTCATTAACATCTGTCTAAAACCTCCGTATATGCCGCATTTATTTTTTGCGAAGCAAAAACATGCCTTCCGCAGGAATCGTGCTTTTCTTCTTTCTTCAGG
>CAMZEQ010000126.1 GCA_947305835.1 uncultured Alphaproteobacteria bacterium
ATCGGCTTCCGACCAAGCCTCTTGATAAGTCATTTTCCAATGCACCTGACTGGCTCGATCCAACACCGTCAACACGCTCAAATCGCTGCCTTGAGCGGCAAAGTCAATTCCTATCACTCGCGCCGGAGTAAATATATCACCCCAAGCCTCGATTTTATTCATCTTATCAAGCTTGCCGAAGTTGAATAAATAATCCTGCGCTTCTTCCATCGGCTCGCCTAGCCAAATATGGCGATAATCCTTTTCGTTAGCTTGCTTGCATATTTCAGCCTCATCTTTTAATTCTTGTGTGCAAAAAGGATTTTCAAAATAATCAATATGCACACACAAGCAATTCGGCCTTGCTTTGCAAAACTCATAAGCCGGATCATTCCTCACAAAGCGATTCATACTAAACCACACCACCGAGTTAGGTTTACGAATAGTCGGAATAACCACGTCAATTGTGCGTTTGGTCAAAGTCTGCGCTTCATCAATCCATACAATATCAAAGCCTTCCATACCTTTGGTATTTTCAACGCCGTTTTCACGGAATCCCTTGAAAATAACCTCCGATCCGGTGATATTATGAATAATCTTTGATGATGTTATCCTAAAATTCAAACCGTATTGTTTGATTAAATCCACCAACAACCGATAAACTGATTCCTCAATTGAGTTTTGGGTTTCTCTTCCGCAGCACACACGGACTTTTCTCTGCTCGCAAAGATACAAAATAATACGGGCAAAAGCTTGAGATTTCCCCGAGCCTCTGCCACCATCCGCTAAATAATATCGATATTTCCCCAAATTGAGCAACAAAGGCATCAATTTAGGCGGCAAATTAAGCAATATCGGGACTTGTGTTGTCATTCCCCACCGCCTCGCCGATATTTACATCCAATTCCACTCCGTCAACCGTAACTTTCGGCATTACCGCCACCTCGCCGCCGAGCGTTACATCTTTGCTATCTTTCCAATCACCAGAAAAAGCATTTTTCAAAATAAAATCTGCCTTATTACCGGCATTTCCCTCGGCACATTGGCGCACCCAATAAGCCTCGACCACCTGCCGAAAGTTATTGCACAAGCTTTTGTATTCCGGTTTTTTGGCATAATCATAAAAACAGGTTTTAGTAATACCGGCAAAGCAACAAAAATCTTCCAAAGTTATCGGAGCCGGATTATTCACCCAGTGAGAATCACCGTTTTTATCCACAATTTCCTTAACTCTGCTTTCGGCATGGCTCAAAAATTCGCCCATTTTAGCCATCATCTCATTCGGCGACTTAAAACTTTTCGGCCTTCCGCCCAAAAATCCGTATTTTGCCAGTATTTTTGCATCAAATTTAGCCATTTATTAAACCTTTTCTTTTACCTCAAAGCCTTGAATTTAAAATGGTTTCGCATTGTCTGAAATGTTTTTATCTTTTATATCGGGTAAGAAAACCTTTTATTTTCTTGATTTTACCACTTAATTTTACCGCCACCGATGGTTTTTACTTTAATATTTTGCTCATTATCCATTGTTTTACCTCGCAAAAAACAAACCGCGGTATAGGAAGAAACCGCGGCTTGCCAACCAGAAAGGAACTTTTTATGAAAAAACTTCTAACAGTCTATAAATTTTATAGCTCAAAATAATAAAAAATGTAACACCCTATTTTGTTGCAAAGTGTTGCAAAGTGTTGCAGGTTTTTTTAATTTTTTCCAAACTTTTAACAAAATAGCGGAACAAGGTTATCCGATGCACCTCGGCCGGTAAATAACCTTTTTCTTTCAAATTTCGGGCAATTCTTTTCCACCCCATGCCGGAACACCGCCACCATACTATCGATTGATTGGCTTTTGACAATATCGGCAACCATTCAAAACAAACTTCTTCCCAAACCTTAATATCTTCGGCAGTGTAATTCTCCGGCAGGTCATCATACAGATTTCGCTCGGCAATAACCTCCGCATCCGGCGCAATCATTCCTCCCAACGGTGAGCGATAGCGATTTTTGAAAACCGGTGGCAAAGCTCTATCCACATCGGCGGCCAACCGGATTTTTTCTTCAATTTTTTTCAATTCATTGTTCATCATCTTCAACCACCCAGTGTCCGGCTAAAATCGCACCTGCCGCCGCAAATCCGCTCACATTTTGGGTTTTAACCTCGCCGGTTGTTGCCAGTTGTTCAAGAATATCGTCAAAATTGGCAAACAGTCCCTTGTCTTTGGCGTTGGCGACTTTTGTTGAGAAATCCATCTTGCCGTGTTCCGACACCGGTATCTCATCAAGCAAAAGCTCGTTGATGATGTAGTCCACTGCCCTGTCATAAGCCTTGATTGTGTGCTTGCACTTGCCGAGGTTAATATCCCTTTGCATAAACTCCACCGCAGGGTTAAAGTATTTTACTTCTGACGTTTGAGTTTCCTCAATCCGTTTAGCGTGGTTGGTTTCCAATATCGCCAAAATCTTGGCAACAGTAGGTTTTGTTTTGTTGGAATTATACCGCCAATAGTGGTCAATAGCGTGAAATACATCCAACAGGTAAAAATCCTTAAAAGCCTCTT
>CAMZEQ010000127.1 GCA_947305835.1 uncultured Alphaproteobacteria bacterium
TACCTCTTCACCACGCGTTGACCGCCGTTCCCAACGAAAAAGCCCGGTCGCCCGCAACACCCGCAACATGCGTGATGCATGTTTATCGGCCCGCACCTGTTTTAATCTTGTTCTAACAACATGTCTATCTTTGGTCATAGCAATGCCTTTATCCTTTTTATCACCCTGTCTTTACCCATTACCTGCATAATGGAATACAGGTCCGGTGTGTTTGTGCGCCCCGACAGCGCCACGCGCAAATTCATCGCCACATCGCCATTTTTAACGCCCAATTTACCGGCAATCGCAATAATTTTATTCCACTAAGTATCTTTGTCATCGGCAATATCAATTGTTTCCCAAAACGCATTCAAAATATCGCTATTAAATTTGTATTCTGATGACGGGACAAACAAATCATCCCAGAAAAATTCTTCTATCTCTAATGTCTGTTTCCAAGTAATAAAATCTTTGCGTATACGTTTTGGATTGTCGCGTTCAATGGCCAACACCGCCGTCAAATATTTTGTATCGGCAACCTGCTTTTTTTGTTTTTCATCGCCATATTCATTTGCCCAATTGGTAACCGCGCGAACCAAATCCGGTACCGGCATCGCACCAATGTATTCTTTGGCCCACCATTCCAATTTTTTCATATCAAACAACCCGCCAGACATAGGTATTTTCTTGGGTTTCATCTCGTATTCCCAGAAATTTTTCACCATGCCTTTTAATTTTGCCTCTTCATAACCTGATGCCAATATGTTTCCAAGATATTCTATCACGGCACTAACCGGCCAACCCTCGTTCAAAAAGAACGCGACATTGCATTCCGGGTCTTTGCGTTTTGACATTTTACGCTGTTTTCCGGTATCACTATCAATTTTATCCAATGTCGCAGTATGTATATAGACCGGAGGTGTCCAATCCATCATACGGAACAATTGGTAATGCAACGGTAACGAAGGCAACCATTCTTCGCCCCGAACAACATGTGTTGTGCGCATAAAATGGTCATCACACAAATGTGCAAAATGATATGTTGGTAATCCGTCATTTGATTTTATCAAAACCAAATCTTCATTATTTTCTGGGAACCCGATTGAACCACGCACTGCATCTTTACAAAAAATTCTTTTATTTGGGTCGCCAGTTGAATACAAGCGAATTGTTGGAACCTCTCCATTATCTAAACGCTTTACAATTTCTTCGGCGGTTATATCACGGTCGCGTGCAAATTCACCATATATACCGGTGGCAAATCCCGCCGAATATTGTTCCGCACGAATTTTTTCCATATCATCCGCAGTTAAAAAGCACGGATATGCACGACCAGTTCGTAATAATTCCGCCGCCACACTGCGATAAATATCTTTGCGTTTTGATTGATAATATGGACCATATTTTTCATCATTATTATACTCTAATCCAAAATTATGCATTGCGTTTCTAACAACTTCTACTGAGCCTTCAACCTCACGCTTGGTATCCGTATCTTCTATACGCAACTTAAACACACCCCCCGACTGTTGAGCCAATTTATAGTCAATCAACGCACCATACAGGTTTCCAATATGCATAAAACCGGTCGGACTGGGTGCAAAACGTGTTACCATCGCGCCTTCGGGCAAATTCCGTGGCGGAAATTTTTCCTCTAATTCCTGAACCGTATACTTTGGTGCGCCGCCCAAAACCCGCGCGATTAAATCTTCCGATAAACCTGTTCTCATAATCAAATCCTTGTATTTCCAACATTTACATTCTATACTAAATATATGGAAAAACAAGAAATAAGAACATTTGGTCGCCGTCATGGCAAAAAATTATCGATTCGCAAAAATTTGCTGATGGAAAACATATTGCCCAAAATATGCCCAACCGAATCGGAATCAAACGATATTTTAGAAATCGGTTTTGGGGCCGGCGAACATGTCCGCGAATTGGCACAAGAATATCCGAACAAAATTATTATTGGCGCAGAACCCTTTGTAAACGGGGTTGCCGCCCTACTTTCCGCCATTTGCGATGATAATAACGAAATCCGTCCCGAATATAAAAACATTCGTATTTTTCCAGACGATGTCCGGTTAATTTTGAATCAAAATAAATTTAAATTTTCTACAATTTGGATATTGCATCCCGACCCGTGGCCCAAGGCACGCCACGAAAAACGCCGGTTGTTGGCCGCTGAATTTTTGAATTTATTGGGGTCGAACCTTAAACCAAACGGGCAAATCATAATCGGCACCGACCATTGGGAATATTATGATTGGATTACAGAACAGGTAAACAATACGAATCTGATAATTTGCGATTCGAAAATTGAAACAATCGAAACGCGTTATCAAAAGAAAAACATGGCGCATACGACAGAAACCAAATACATAATATTGACTCACAAATAAATTTTTATGGGGCAACGAACACGCGTATATTTTTGGACACTTCTGGTCTCATTTTTTCAACAAGACGCAAAACCTGACTTATGCGCAACATATTTTTACCAAACATCAAATGTAAATAAGACCGCAAATTCCACTTCTGTAACAT
>CAMZEQ010000128.1 GCA_947305835.1 uncultured Alphaproteobacteria bacterium
GGCGGCATGAGCAGCCATCGGTACAATCGTTTTACAAAACTATCTTTCAAAATTGTGTATTTATTGGTTTGAACATCATGAATAATCCCTTCCAAAATAGAATCTCCAAAACCACACAGAGTTAGGGTTTGCTTCGCTTCCTGAGGATCCGGTCGGCGATTTTTTATTAAAATATCCACCTCATAACCATTGTTGAAATTATTAACGGCGACCCCAAAGTTGCCCCTGTTTTCAATATAAAGTCGGCGAATATAAGAACGGATGGTTGTTTCATCCACTTCGTGCATTTTGGAATGGGATGTGAAAGAATAAGGAATATTTTTGGGAAAATCTTTTAACCATCGGGCAATCGTGGTGGGTGTTAAAGATAAAATATGGGCAACTTGATTTTGTGAAATTCCCAACTGACATAATGCTAAAGCCGTTGCTTTGTCGCGGGCATCTTTTCCGTGTGCTGTTGTTTTTGTAAACTGCAATCCGCACTTTTTACATTGATAGCGTTGTACCCCAAAAACAAATCCGTTTTTTTTAATTTCAGTGGCGCCACAGTTTTTGCAAACAATTTTTTCCATATATTCAGGATAAACGAAATTTATTTGAATTGCAAGAAACATTGACTTTTTTTGTTTTTTTTGATACAATACACACATGAAATTTTTGGATGAAGCTAAAATTTATATCAAAGCAGGTAACGGTGGAAACGGTGCCTGTTCTTTTCGGCGCGAAAAATTTATTGAATTTGGGGGGCCGGATGGCGGTTGCGGCGGGGATGGCGGCGACGTTGTTTTTGTGGCTAAGCCCAACCTCAATACTTTGATTGATTTTCGTTATCAGCAACATTTTAAAGCTGAGCCGGGGCATCCCGGTGCCGGGCGTAATTGTACGGGGGCACGGGGTAAAGATTTGTTAATTTCTGTTCCTGTCGGAACGCAAATTATAGCCGAAGACGGGCAAACTGTTTTGGCGGATTTAACCCAAGCCGATGAACGCTTTGTAGTGGCACACGGCGGACATGGGGGCAGGGGAAATGAATCGTTTAAAACATCCACCAATCAAGCGCCGCATTTTGCCGAAGAGGGTACTCCGGGTGAAGAATTATGGGTCTGGTTAAAATTAAAATTGATTGCAGATGTGGGATTGGTGGGACTTCCTAACGCGGGAAAATCCACTTTTTTGACAGCCTTAACGCGGGCGCGTCCCAAGATTGCCGATTATCCTTTTACGACGATTCATCCGAATTTGGGGGTCGCAAACGTAGATGGACGCGAAATTGTCTTGGCCGATATTCCTGGTTTGATTGAAGGCGCGCATGAAGGTGCCGGTTTGGGGGTACGCTTTTTAAAGCATGTGGAACGGTGTAATGTGATGATTCATCTGATTGATGCGACAGGCGAAAAAATTACAACGGATTACCAAACGATACGTCATGAATTAGAATCATACAGTCCTTTATTGGCCCGAAAACCTGAGGTTGTTGTACTCAATAAATGTGATGCTTTAACACCTGAAGATATTAAAAAGAAAAAAGCGGCCCTAAAGCGCAAATGCAAATGTGAAGTTTATACGATTTCTGCTGTGGCGCATACAGGATTGACAGAATTGATGCGCACTGTTGTGAAGTTTATAGCCTAGGGAGAGAAAATGGGAAAAATCAATTTGGATGATTACTTTGAAAAGAGTGATTGGGGGACCAAAGTGCGTATTTGTAATAGTCCGGAAGATATTGCCGAAGCAGAAAAAATTAATCAACACATGAGGAAAGTTGTCAGGGATTATAGACGTAGAGCGGCCCTATCGTGGCAGATGGCACGAAAAACTTTTCTAAACAAATGTCGTTAAACTCTTTTAATTTCAATTCCCACCACACCATATTTTTGTTGGGCATCAGGTGTGTAAAATTCTTGCAGGCAGTTAATCAGTTCTTCTTTGGTGGTAAAACCTGCCTGCACAGGGGAAACGATGTTGCACAATTCGTCAAAACTACCTGCGCGGTGCAAGGCTAAAACTTGCGCCGCAAAGGTATCTGTTGGATTGGATAAATCGGAAAAAGTAATTTCATCCCCCACTTTGATCAGCTGGCGCTTTTCATCCCACAGGCGCAGTTCCACTGTCTTAACGCCAGACTTTAATAAGTTATAATACTTTGTTTGGACTTTCATTGTATGCATGGTATCTCCTTGATAAAAAAACACTTTTGTGATATAATAAGGCAAAAGGAAAAATTATGCAAATAAAAACAGAACATTCCTTTATGCCGACTCGTCAACCCTTATATCGGGGGATTTTTGATTTGACTCAATCACTGCAACAAACTTATCCTGATTACAAAAAATGGTATCATCAAACGTTTTTAGAGGGGCTTAAAAAAGGTGAAAGGTCGATTATTGCGGCACTGGATGATGAAAAATTGATTGGTTGCGCTTTGATTAAAAAGACACCCATTGAAAAAAAGTTATGTACTTTATTTGTTCATCCTGTTTACAGAAAACAAGGAATTGGGGAACGTTTATTAAAA
>CAMZEQ010000129.1 GCA_947305835.1 uncultured Alphaproteobacteria bacterium
CCACGGATGCTGTCCATGGAAAGTGTAAAACGCCGGTTGGAAAATGGTATGACATTTTTGGAATTTAACTATATGACGTTCCAAGCGGTGGATTTCTTGACACTGTATGAAAAATATGGATGCGTGTTGCAACTGTGCGGGGCCGATCAGTGGGGTAACGCGGTTATGGGTATTGAACTTATACGTAAAAAGTTGGGCAAGGAATCATTTGTTTTGTCTACGTCTTTGATTACCGATGCGGCGGGAAATAAAATCGGCAAATCGGCCGGAAATGCCGTTTGGGTAAATGAAGACAAATTGTCGCCGTATGAATATTGGCAATATTTCCGCAATACTCCGGATGAATTGGTTGAAAAATTCTTGAAGATATTTACGGAAATTCCAATCGATGAAATTGAAAAATTATCGAAATTGCGTGGTGCAGAATTAAATGAAGCAAAGCGGATTTTGGCAAATGCTGCGACAACAATCGCGCACGGGGCGGATGCGGCGGCGGATGCGGAACGTACGGCGGCGGCGCTGTTCGGGGGCGGTAAAAATGATGCTGATGCGCCAAGTGTCGAAATTAAAATGCCGGAACCGATGGGTGCGGTTGATTTCTTGGTTGCAACGGGAATGTTTGAATCTAAATCTGATGCGCGCCGTATGATAGAGCAAGGTGGAATTCAGATTGACGGTGAAAAAATTACTGATTGGCGTGCGACCATTGCACCGAAAAATGAATTTATGGTTCAACGTGGCAAGAAAACTTTCATGCGGGTAATTGTAAAATAATGTTAAAATTTGTTTTGGCTTTGGCGATTTTGTGCGGAGGGGCAAATTCGATTTTTGCCGCAACCGCGTCGACCGAGTTGGATAAAATTCAAACACAAATCCGCCAGACTGAACAGAAAAACAAACAATTGGAACAACAGGTTAAAACATCTGACCGTGATGTCGCCAAAACCAAGAAGCAGTTGGTAACCGCGGCAGATAAAGTTTCTTCGTTGGAAGAATTGCGTGGTGCGTTGGCAAAAAAAATTGCTGAATTGGATGAACGGCGCGATGCGTTGGCCGTGGAATTGGAAAAGAATCGGGCGCGCGTGTCGGATGCGGCGGCGGGAATGCTGTTTATTGCGGCGAACCCAAGTTTCGATTCCGATAATATGCATGAATTTGTTTTGACTTCGGCGGTGTTGGCTGGAATGTCGGACAGTTTCGATGAACAAATTGTTGATGCCGGAGAAAAAATCGCAGAATTGGACAAGATTCTTAATGAACGCGCAATCGAAAAAGAAAAATTGGATCGCACTGCGAAAAAATATAACGACGAGAAAAATTTACTAGACAAATTGCTGCGGCGGCGTTCGGCGCAAAATGAAAAACTGCGCAATGAACAAATGGCAACGCAACAGAAATTGCGCGAATTGTCGGCGCGCGCGAAAAGTATTTCGGACTTGTCCGCCGGCGTAGGGAGTTCGGAAATGTCTTCGGATGCACATTTTTCAATTCGTAAGTTGAACCAGCCCGTGCGTGGTCGCGTTATTGTCCACTTTGGTGAGAAGACCGCCTTGGGGTTAAAATCGGACGGTTGGCGCATAAGAACGGGTTCGGATGCACTGGTTACCGCGCCGGCGGATGGCGTTGTGAAATTTGCCGACAGTTTCAAAGGTTTTGGCCGCGTGATAATTATTTCACATAAAAATGGGTATAATACCGTTATGACAAACCTTGGACAAATTGATGTCGTCGTGGGACAAGAAGTTCTGGGCGGGGAACCTGTTGGGCGTATGAACCCGAATAAACCGGAAATGTACTTGGAAGTGCGGCGCGGCGATAAAGCCATTGATCCGGCGCGGCTGTTTAAAGAAAATTAAAATTTATTTGACAAAATATATGTTTTGTGCTATATAATCAAGTATGATTAAGCACGGACGTGAAAGTTTTGTTAGAATTGAAGGTGGCAAATATGTTTCCAAGGAACCTTTGCCAAAACGCACTTTGTCGCAAAAGCGCGACTGGTTGGCGCGTCAGCATAATGCGGCGGCGGCGGTACAGAAATTATCAGAAATTGATAATGATGCCTATGGGGTGCCACATATAAAAACCATCGATTCACAAAAATTCTATGTCTTGGAAGAACGGGTTAATGGCGTGCCGCTTACACCGCTGTTTTTTCGGACATTGGACGATAAAACCCGTGAAAAAATCATAGATTCTTTGGCGCAGTTTTATGCCGATATGCATTCAATAAATATTATCCCAAATCCAATAACATACAGTATGGATTATAATTTACAACGACTTGTTTCTTTAAAGGACTTTATTGATTCTGGTATGGGAAAACATCTTTCGAAATCTGATGCAAAATTGATAGAAAAAACCTATGAAGATTTGATGAACATATCTTATGAAACTCGGTTGGTGTTTTCACATTGTGATTTGTGCTCGGCCAATGTATTGTATGATAATAAAACACAGAAAATTAATATAATCGATTTTACTGATGCCGGAACAACATTTCTGCATGATGATA
>CAMZEQ010000130.1 GCA_947305835.1 uncultured Alphaproteobacteria bacterium
GGTCAAGGGCATCGTTGAGCGCCTCAATCTGCAACGCGATTTCGGTGTTGGTCTCCTCCTGCTGCCGGTTGATGTCGTTCTGGTCGTGGAGAATCTCTTCCACATAGCTGTTGAGCTGGTCCACCTTGTGGGAAATCTGCTCCATTTTCAGGTTCATTGAAAGCATTCCAGATATTGCTTCACGCATTGCAATAAAAGCCCGCGTTATCATTACACTCATTTGTATGGCTAATGAACTTCGCAATATGGAGGCTAACATGATGGTTCCATGTTCGGTAAATGCATAAGGCAGGGCGGATTTTGGCCTTCGTTGGGGTGATGTCATCACAAATTGTGATGACATATTTTGGAATGTGGTTTCTAAAGTCTGAAATTGCGACATTAGATAATGCCATTCATCGTTATTAAGTTGGAACATAAAATCCTCTGGAAACCGTTCGATGTTTCGTCTTACCGCTTGGTTCAGCACACGTGTCTCCACGCCGTACAACTCCGCCAGGTCGCGGTCAAGCATGACGCGCTGCCCACGGATTACGTAGATGCGCTTCTTGATGATTTCAACGTTTGAGGTTTGGGTTGTCAGATCAGTGTTGTCCATTTTTTTACTTTTTTTGTGTCTGCAAAAGTACTGCTTTTTTGGATACGTGCGGCGCATATTTCTAAAAATATCAATGCCCGTATCCGGATTTTGATTACTTTTGCACTGTCGTTTGTTTTAATGGTTTAATTATATCAACGTGGAAACGAAGTTGAAAGGATATTTAGATTGGGTAGCGATTATTTCTATTGGCTTGGGATTTTCTTTTCCTTTGATATTAATGCGTTTGGATTTGAATTTGAAAGCATTTTGCATACTTGCAGGAGTCATTTATTTCTTGTCCATATTTATTTTCAGGATTTTTACTTTTCACGATGAATATTATGAAGCGTATTTTCCCACTCGTATTCTTTTCCGGAGAAAAAAAATATATTACAAGGAATTGGAATATGTGAGATACGTCAGTGGAGTAAGGGGAGGGGCATCCTTTCAAATGTCCAAATACGGTCATCGCGGATTCTATGCTCTGAAATATGAGGTGCCATGCCTTAATGTAAAAAAATTCGAATCATTAATTAACTTTTTTAAAACAAAAGACATATCTGTTATTGTTTACAATAAAGATTATCTTAATGAGAAAGAAAGGGAAATTCTTAAAAAAGCGTACCCGGATATATTCAAAGAACCTGAAATCAAAACATTCATTAATTACAGGTGGTGATGCTTGGTTTCATTGAGCGCCTTTTTTTGGGCTAAAAGTGGCAATAATATGTCAGTTGTAGCCAAAAATAATTCATTCATCAAATAATTTATTAATAATTATGTTACTTGTTATTAAACTGTTATAATAAGTATTCTTTTTTGGTATGCGATTTGAAACGAGTGAAATCAGCACCTGTTTTTGCGTAGGAAAACAATTGCCCAGCTCCTCCGCCCTGTGACGAAGTTTGTCCGCTTCCTGCTTTGTGATGCTGTATGGTTTGGAGGTGTATTTCATTTGTATAGTGTGCCAAATTCGTCCTTAAGTAGTGCGTTTGGCGCAAAAAAGAGTCTGTCAACGTTTTGTGCGAGACTTATGGAACGATCCAACAGGTGCAGATAGTAGGGGATGCCACCCATTATCATGTAGCATTCGGCAATCAGATTCTCATTCCAGCGTATGCCCTGTGAATAAAGATACGATTTGGTTTCTGCAAGCGTGAACGGGTTCAGATGCAGATGGCATGTCAGACGGTTGTGCAATCCTCCCTTATCCTGAATGATATTCTTAACCATCCATGAGGCTGCACTTCCGCATACGATGAACAACAGGTTTTGTTGCATACAGCCCCAACTGTTCCAAAACAGGTCGATTGCTTTCAGAAATTCCGATTTTTGCGTGTCCATCCATGGCAGTTCATCCAGAAACACCACTTTTTTGCGCTGTCGTGACTGTTTGATTACCTCTTTAAGCAAATCAAAGGCCTCGTACCAGTCCTTGGGTTGTTTTGACTTCGATTTGCCGTATGAACATATTGATTTGTAAAAGTTTTTCAACTGCTCGTTCCTGTTTCCACGTGCAATGCCTGTGGCGTAAAAAGTGAATTTGTCCCGAAAAAAGCCCCGTATCAACCATGTCTTGCCTACACGCCTGCGTCCATATATCGCAACAAACTCCGCTTGATTTGACGCTTTCAATCTCTTTAATTCATCTATTTCTTGTTTTCTACCAATAAGTTGCATTGTTATACCATGTGTTTATTTTTGGCTGCAAATATACAAAATTAATATGAAATAGCCAAAAATAAATGAAATTTTTTATGCTGCAAAGCTTGTATCAGAAATCTATTCCTCTGTATCCGTGTCCTCCTGCCGGAACCCAATCCGTTTCCGAGGTGTCTCCGGTTGCGCCCGCAGCTGGTCGAGAGCCAAAGCAAAAAATATCAATGCCCGTATCCGGATTTTGAGTATCTTTGCAAAATTAATGACA